>NZ_JACJOR010000117.1:0-2383 GCF_014695615.1 Leptolyngbya sp. FACHB-711 | reverse complement strand
ACTTTAAACGATTACTCAATTCGATCGCTGAGCAGTTTGACCAACAATGGTTCAGCATTGCAACTCGGAGGTAAAACTCGATTTCGCGAGAATCTGGGTACATTTAGGGGCCGAGCTAGCCTCACTGATGAAGTAACTAAAGATGAGGCAAATACTTATGTATTTCGTCTTCGCCAACGAACAAACTTGAGTGTCAACTTAGAGAATAGGGAGAATTTAGAATTTTTCGACCTATTTGGTACCAAGAAGCGCGTTCAGGCAAGGCTGTTTGATGCAGACGGTGACGTATTGGATTCTACTAGTCGAATCAGACCTGAAGACGATGATGAGTTTAGAATTCGCCTGAATCCTGGAACTTACTCAATCCGGATTACAGGGCGCAGCGAGAACGAGGTTGAGTATCAGTTGAACCTAAGAACATCGAACAATGATTCTAATTTTGATTTTGACGATGATTAATCATTGTTGCTAAAAAGCTGAGAAACTGGGAAAAGTAGAAGTTTCAGCTAGAAATGTTTGTTAGTATGCTCACATCTTGCAGCAGTACAAATGAATGGCTTTGCCAAGGAGCCAATCCATGCGAGAAAAGGGCGTGATGCAATAAGGTTTTCAAGAACAGTGGAATCTATTCTTGTACACGCCCAAGCGATAGTTTACACCCTGCTCGGTCTGATACCGACGGCTTACCAACGCGATAGCCTGCAAGCCTTACTAGGACTATTTCTGGAAGCGCAGGGACATCTTTTGCCCGAACACAGTGCCATTAAATCTGCGGCGGCTTTGAGCCGGTTTTTGAATTACTACGATTGGTCTACGCGAGGTGTGATTCGTTCTGTGCGTCAGCAAATTGTCCAGGAACTGCTTAGAACTCGTCACCGAGGACGAAGACCCTGGCTGAGGGTCATTGTTGACCTGACCACGCTGGAGAAATGCGGCAAATTCAAAGCTTTCGCCGATTTGATCTTGGTCCTGCAAGGGAAGCGAGGGTTACATCTAGTAGTGCTGTACTTGGTCGTGGGCAGTTTTCGAGTGCTCTGGGGATTTCGGGTTTGGCGAGGCAAAGGCGCGCCTAGTGCCGCTCAACTTGCGGTGCGTCTGATTGATACGCTTCCTTCCACCTTAGTCCAAGCCTATCGAGTCGTCGTCCTCGCAGACACCGCCTTTGGGAGTGTGGAATTCCTTAAAGCCATGCGAAAGCGACGTTATCCGGTGATTGCCGGAGTGCGCTGTGACCGCAAACTCTCGGATGGTCGCTCTGTGTGCAACTTGGTCACAAAAGGACAACAGGTGCGCTTAGAGGGCTTGGACTTTCCCGTAACGATTTCCTGGCTTTACCTCAAACGCGAGGGTCAGTGGGAGAAACGCTTCGTCTTATCGACTCGTCCGCTCAAAGCCAGCACCATCCTCTGGTGGGGACGCAAGCGATGGAGCATTGAAGGCTTCTTTAAGACTGCCAAACACCGCTTCGGGTTACATCGATTTGGTCAGCAAACGCTCAAGGGCGTTTATCGCTGGTTTGTCCTTTGTCTGGTCACTTTTGTGCTCGCGCACTGGGTCTATTTGTCCGCCGGCTCATCCACTCTGCCTGATTGGGGAGCATCAGCCACTTTAGCCATGAAACTCCTCCTGCCTGAAGTCGTGATCTGTCTACTTCTTGTCTACCTGGAGCAGGCTCGCCCACTTTTCCAATCCCTTGGATTAGATCTGCAGTTGGTGGAAGTCAAAACTTAGAGCATTTGTTCTGATGCAAGATGTGAGTAGGCGGATTTAAGTGTAAGACGCTCTAGGATCCATCCCGCATGTTGAGAACGATGCTCCAAGCCTTCCATGATGGCATTGGCTAAATCATACTCATTGTCAAAAATTCTGCCCGCGATCTCATGCGTCTTGAGTTGATGCCACTGTGCTTCAATCGGATTCATCTCTGAACTATATGGGGGTAAGAAAAAAAGGGATAAGCCCTGCGACTGCCATTGTTGCCAGTGTTCACGCGCGAAGTGACTTGTATGAGCCGGACTGTTATCTTGAACAATGACGGTGATTCTTCCAGTTTGCTTTAGCAGTTGTTCGCTCTTGTCGGCAATCTGATTCATAAATTTGACATAGCGTTCCTGGTTAAAACTGCCCTGGACCAATCCATACTCGAACGAACGGTTCGGTTGCCATACCCCTAAAATACTGATGCGATCCCCATAGGACTTGATCTAGTCGAGACATTTCTGTTGGTTGATCCGGCTATCGCTGTAACTGACTGGACTTTCCAGACAACAGCCCGATTCATCCAGGTATTTCAATTCTAGATGTCCGTCCGCACAAGCTTGCTCTAGCAGAGCTAGGTCGGCTTGCTTGATTGCTCTCAACTCTAGGTTCTGCCGTCCTCGTT
>NZ_JACJOR010000116.1:0-11518 GCF_014695615.1 Leptolyngbya sp. FACHB-711 | reverse complement strand
AATTACCATATCAAACACTCAAAAGACAAAAATTATTTCTATCCACGATTGTTTTCCTCTTCATCTTAAAACTCCTATCCTGACTCCTTCAAAAGCGTCGAGCAGTTTGGCGATCGAAGCAATCTTCCCTCAATTTTCCCTGATGGATAATTGAATCGATAACAGGCGAATCAGCTAAAAACGGTTTGGCGATCATGCAACCGAGCTATTCTGGATGAAGCATGGTTCAGATTGAGCGGGAATAAAAGGTGAAATTGACGGCATGATCTTGCTGCTCCTGATTATTGGATCGATTACCTACTTTGTGGTTCAGCGCAGTGTGGCGAATTTGACGCGCACCCCGGTCTGGCTACTGTGGCTGGTCATGATGATTCCTGCTTTTGTTTGGGCGAGCTGGGCGGTTGTTAGAGTGGCGGAGCCAATTCCCCTTGAGCTGCTGTTTGCTGCATTTGTAGGCAGTTCGATTCTGTACTGGACGCTGGTGCAAAAAGGACGAATTCCGCCTTCTCAGTCTGCCCAAGCGCAATCTGCCCAGTCCGAACAGCCTGCGTCTGTGGCGAATGTCCGTCCGACTCCACCTCCCCGATCGATCGATCGCGAAGAAGAAGCCAGCCTGCAAAACTGCTTTCCCTGGTCGGTGTTCTATCTGCAAAACATCGAGCATCGCCCCCAGGCGCTCATCTGTCGCGGGCAGCTCCGAACCTCGCCGGAAGTGGCGTATCAAACGGTGCGGGAAAATGTGGAAGCGCAGTTTCGCGATCGGTTCCTCGTCGTTTTTCAGGAAGGCTTAAACGGCAAGCCTTTTTTTGCCCTGGTTCCCAATCCCTACCAGCAGGCAGGTGCAGCCTTGCGGAAAACGGGCGATCGCCCTGGCATTGCGTTAATCCTGCTGTTTGCCACTTTGTTAACCACGACGCTGGCAGGGTTTTTGATCGGCAAAACCAATCCTCAGCTTCCAACGACCTTTGCCGAACTGCTGACCGGACTTCCCTATGCCGTTTCGCTGCTGGCAATTTTGGGAGCGCACGAGCTAGGACACTTCTGGGCAGCCCGGCGCTACCGAATTCGGGCATCTTTGCCTTACTTTATTCCGGTTCCGCCTGCAAGTATTTTTCCTTTTGGGACATTAGGCGCGTTTATTCAGCACCGATCGCCCATTCCCAATCGCAGGGCCTTGTTTGACATTGGGCTACTGGGACCGCTTGCCGGGTTCCTGGTGACGGTTCCCGTTTTGCTGTGGGGTTTGGCGCAGTCTTCCCCAGTGCCCGTAACCGAGGAATCTGGACTGCTGAACGCGGCTTCGTTTAAGTCCAGCGCGTCGGTGCTGCTGACCGTGCTCAGTCGGATTGCGCTGGGCGATCGCATGGCGATAGACAGTGCCCTGAACCTGCATCCGGTCGCAATTGCAGGCTGTCTGGGGCTGATTGTGACTGCGCTGAATCTCATGCCTGTGGGTCAGCTCGACGGCGGGCATATTGTTCACGCCATGCTGGGGCAGCGATCGGGGGCGGTGATCAGTCAGGTGGCTCGGTTACTGCTGATTGGGCTGGCATGGGTTCAGCGAGAACCGCTGCTGTGGGTATGGGCAATTTTGCTGTTTCTCATGCCCGTAATCGATGAGCCAGTTCTGAATGATGTTAGTGAATTGAATAATGCCCGCGACCTGCTGGGAATCCTGGCACTCGGATTGCTGCTGCTGATTATTCTGCCCGCGCCTGCTCCACTTCTCCGGGTTTTGTTTTAGACTCTAGTACACTGCCTGAAGGATAGAGTCATGACCCAGGATGTCCGGCAATGGTTAGGCGAAATAAAAGCCCTGCAACAAAAGCTGACCGAAGCGCAGCAGGAACGAGATGACGCGCTAAAGAGTGCAGCAAACTGGCGCAATTTATATGAAACTGAAGCCCGCCAGCGACGCACCGAGGCAAAACTGGCGCAGCAAAAGGTCGATTCCCTGCAAGCGGAACTCAACGCGCTAAAAGCAACTCCGTCCCTGTCTAATGATTTGGCCGCTTTCTCAGAGCCAGATGCAGCTCGTGCCCAGACGGTTCAGCAGCAGGTCAGCCAGCTCGACACGATCGAGGCACTGCAAGCTCGCCTGAGTGAAGCACTGCTAGAAGCCGATCGCCTGAAGCAGACACTTCGGTCTGAGCAAGCAGCCCATCAGCAGACCCGCGTCGAGTTGACAGCTGCCCTGGGAGATGCGATCGATCGGCTCACTCAGGAACGCACCCGTAACCGCAATTCGGATAACAACCCGGATAGCGGCAAGCTCGAAGATTCAGTTCTCTCCGAAATACCTGCCGTTTTGCCTGCGTCTAAAACCCCATCACTTGAGCTACCGCACTTCGAGTAGCTTCGATCCCGGTTTTGAACTGGTTTTGACAGTGTTTAATCGCCGTATCCGGGTCTTTAAGTCCGTTTCCGGTGAGAACACAAACAATTTTTGCGCCTGCCGGAACCTGATCTTTCACCTTCAGCAGTCCCGCCACTGAAGCTGCACTCGCAGGCTCACAAAAAATGCCTTCCTGAGAAGCCAGCATGCGATAAGCGTCTAGAATCTCTTCGTCGGTGACAGCGTTGAACTGTCCCTGACTGGCATCTCTTGCTGCAACTGCCTGCTTCCAGCTTGCCGGATTGCCAATGCGAATTGCGGTTGCCAAAGTTTCCGGGTTGGGATTGGGTTGGCCTGTCACCAGCGGAGACGCGCCTGCTGCCTGAAAGCCCATCATCCGAGGCAACTTGCAGCGATTTTCCTGATGATACTGACAAAAGCCCATCCAATAAGCGGTAATATTGCCCGCGTTGCCTACCGGAATACAGAGCCAGTCGGGAGCGTCACCCAGCACGTCTACAATTTCAAAAGCGGCGGTCTTCTGCCCCTCTAATCGATAGGGGTTCACTGAGTTAACCAGCGTGATCGGGTAGTGCTCTGACATTTCCCGCACGATTTCCAGGGCACGATCGAAGTTTCCCTGAATTGCCAGCACTTCTGCGCCATACAGCAACGCCTGTGCCAGCTTGCCCAACGCCACATAGCCATCTGGGATCAGCACATAGGCCCGCATTCCGGCTCGTCTTGCATAGGCAGCAGCGGCGGCTGAGGTATTGCCCGTACTGGCACAAATCACCACTTCTGCTCCGGCTTCCTTCGCTTTGGTGACTGCCATCGTCATGCCCCGGTCTTTGAAGCTGCCCGTCGGGTTCAGACCGTCATACTTGACCCACACCTGCACTCCGCGTCCAATCTCAGCGGCGATCGCAGGAGCGGGAATCAGGGGCGTATTGCCTTCTAGCAGCGTCACCACAGGGGTTTGATCGGTGACGGGCAAATAGCGGCGATAGGTTTCAATCAAGCCGCGCCAGCCTCTCTGACCCGCAACCGATTGAGCTGCCAAATGAGCGTTACCAGACGAACCAGAACTATGTGTATTAACAGACGGTAAACTAGCAGTCACAGCGAATTTGTGAATGAAGAACTTAGGACTGAGATGGTATCTCACCCGTTCTCTCAAGTCTAGTGCGATCGAGTCACATCAGCCAAGTGTAAGGGTTGTTCACAGGTTGGCGATCGTTCCCTTGAGGGGATTTGGAGAACGTTTGCTTCACAGAACGTCATGCAGCAAATCCTGTACTGTCCAGCCACTCAGCACCAACAAAGACAGCAGAGCAATGGCGAGAACCGTCAGCGGAATCCAGAGCTTATTTTGAGGTTGAGACATTTCACTAAAGTTTACGAATTTTAATTCTGCCGATCGACTTAAACTGCTTCTAGCTCATAACTTCTAGCTGAGAAAGGAAGCAGTTTTATGGCTCAGCTCTATGACTCATTTATGATTCAGTTTTATTCCTTATATAAAGTCTGTCCCCGGTACAGTGAAGCTTCCAATAAGCAGCCTAAAATCCCTGCTCCTACGGTAGTGCTCGATGGTAAGGTATCGAGGAACTCAATCCATCTGGTGATAGCGGTGAACGATACATCGCAACCCTGAGGTAGTCTTCCAAGGTTCTTGTATGTACAGACCAGGCTGCACAGAATTATTTCTTTTAACCCAGGCTCAGAATCCTCTATTTCGAGGAGTTATTTGGGTTAAACCTAATTCGGTTATCCAGGCAGTTGCAGCAGTGCGTATTCCGGGTGGCTTGACTCCACCGTGAGTTTGGGTTGTGTGGTGCTGGTGGGCAAACTGCTGACTACGATCGCGGCAATGCATTCTTGAAAATGCCGATCGTGCTTGTATTCTGCTGCTGATTGCTTTGGGAATCCTGGCGGTTACTGTTCCTGTTCGATGAACTGAATTGACAAACTAATTGATGAATTGAATTGATCGGTTAGCGGTTGCGGTGGTTTGGTCGCGCCCAATCGGCCGATTGATATTGATTTTACGATTGCCAAAATCTTGAACTATTCAGGCGAAGAAATGTCATACCGAGTGATTAGTCTGTTCCAAGCGAGGCGGATTCGAGCTTTGCGATCGAAGCTTCGGAGAAAAGCGCAAAGCCCAAACCTCAAGACTGAAGTTTTAGCCGGAATTACAGTAGCACTAGCCTTAATTCCCGAATCGCTTGCGTTTGCGGCGATCGCCAAAGTCAACCCAATGGTCGCGCTGTACACCTCATTTTGCATGGCAGTGGTCACAGCGATCGCGGGTGGGCGTCCGGCAATGATCTCAGCCGCGACTGGCTCAATGGCACTTCTGATGACCACGCTTGTGGCAAAACACGGTGTTGAGTATCTCTTTGCCGCAACTGTTCTCACGGGTGTACTTCAGATTTTGATTGGCATTCTTCAGTTAGAACGCTTTTTTTCTTTTATTCCACCCTCGGTCATTGCCGGGTTTGTCAACGCGCTGGGAATTTTGATTTTTCTGGCCCAGTTGCAGCAGTTTGTAGGAGAACCGTGGCAAATGTATGTCATGGTTGCCGTGACGCTGGTGATTGTTTATCTATTCCCCAGATTGTCTAAAGCAGTTCCGGCTCCGCTGGTTGCCATTGTCTCAATGACCCTATTTGCGATCGCCGTGAACCTCCCCGTGCGTCGGGTTGGCGACATTGGCCAAATAACGCGCAGTTTGCCCAGTGTACACCTTCCTGCCGTAAGCCTTTCGCTAGAAACGATCGCCATCATTTTGCCGTATGCTTTGACGCTGGCGATCGTCGGGTTGCTGGAGTCGCTGTTAACTGCCGCCCTGGTGGATGAGTTGACGGACACTCGCAGTTCCAAAAACCAGGAAATTAAAGGACAGGGGATTGCCAACGTGGTGACGGGGTTCCTGGGCGGCATGGCAGGCTGTGGGATGGTTGGTCAATCGATTATCAACGTGCGATCGGGCGGACGGAGCCGATTATCAACCGCTGTTTCCGGTGCTTTTTTGCTGTTTGCCATTTTTGTGCTGCGAGATTTGGTGCAGCAGATTCCAATGGCGGCGTTGGTCGGAGTCATGATCATGATTGCGTTTGAAACCTTCGACTGGAATTCGCTCAAAACGCTCCGCAAAACGCCTTTGCCTGAATCGATCGTTATGCCAATCACGGTAGCGATTGTCATTTGGACCCATGACCTGGCGAAAGGGGTTTTGGTGGGGGTCATCCTCAGTACCGTTGTCTTTGGCTGGCAAGCAGCTCAGATTAGAGCAACGACGACTCAGCACAGTGAGGTAAAGACCTACCATTTGTCGGGTCAACTGTTCTCTGGTTCAGCAAACCGGTTTCTGGAACTATTTGACTATCAGCACAATTCCAAGCGCATCGTTCTTGATTTTAGTGCAGCTCGTCTCTGGGACTGGGCAGCCGCAGACGCAGTTTCAAAAGTCGTCAAGAAGTATCAAATCCTCGGTAAACAAGTAACACTGAGCGGGCTTAATCCAGAGAGTCAGGCGATCGCCGAACAGTTTGGACTGATGCAGCTTGCCGATTTTGATTGGTTCGTCGATCAAAGTGCCTAGTACCCATTTGTACGAAGGGGCACTTTCATTTTTGGTCTCTTTGCGGGGCGGTATCAGCAAGTGTAGGGGATAGTTGGTTTGCGCTTGAACCACAACCGGGGACAGATTGTACTGTAGGATAGCAACTGTTCTTGACCGATCGGCGTCTTGCTCAGGACAGGTCGTTAAACTGCCTGTGTTCCACTGCGATTTGCCACTGCGATTTGCCACCCCGATACACTGTTGCAATGAAAGACCTCTTTGCCCGCGAAGCCCTGGCTCAGATTCCCAAAATCCTGACGCTGCTCGATCGCAATCCGCACAGTCCAACTTATGGCTGTTTCGATCGCAACTTCTGGCACTACAAAATCATTGATTTCCCAAGCGGGATGTCCCAGGAGTTTGTGCTGCCGCTGACGCTGGCGTATGAAATTAACCTGCCGGGCAACCCTTACTATCAGCAGCCTGTGATTCGTGAATGGGTGAAAGCAGGCATTCTCTACGCGGCAAAAAGTGCTCACGCAGACGGCTCCTGCGACGATTATTTTCCGTTTGAGCGAGCAGGCGGTGCGGCAGCATTTTCGCTGTTAGCCTGTCTGGAAAGCTATCGGCGGCTGGAGTTTCAGGACGAGCGAATGCTGAAATTTTTTAGCCAGCGGGCAGACTGGCTGGCGCATCACCAGGAAAGTGGGCGGCTCACGAATCATCAGGCGTTGATCGTGCTGTGTTTGGAGTTGCTTTCTCGACTGCTAAAGACAAATCGCTGGGATCGGGCAAAGGCGCAGCGACTCGAACAGGTTTTTTCCTGGCAGCACGAAGAAGGCTGGTTTCAGGAATACGAAGGCTGCGATCCGGGCTACCACACGCTGACCATTTCCTGTCTGGCATGGCTGTATGAACTCACGCCCGATCCACGCCTGCAAGCATCACTTACCCAAGCCGTCAAACTAGCGGCAGAATTCGTCCATCCCGACGGCTCCTACGGCGGCGAATACACCAGCCGCAACACCTATAATTTCTTTCCCAATGGCTTTGAGCGAGTCGGACGCTGGCTCCCTGAAGCTCTGGCAATCAACGATCGCTTCCTGCAAGGACTGGCAAACGCCAAGGCTCCCTGCTACGCGGACGATCACATCATCGGACACCACACTTGGAACTATCTGTTGGCATGGCAAGATTTTGTCGAGTCTCGTCCGGCAATTCCAACTCGATCGCAGGGTCAAGTTTGGCTGAAGCAGGCGGGTTTGCTGATCGATCGCCGCGAGAATACTGAGCTGTATCTGGCGTTAAATAAAGGCGGCGCATTCAAACTTTTCCGTGACAATCAACTGATTGCGTCCGATACGCAGTTTTCCGTGCAGGTGCGGCAGGGCGGCAAGCTCAAAAATGCGGTGGGGCATCTGGTGAGTGACTACACGATCGACCTTCAGCCCAACGAAATTGAAGTTCGTGGCAGGCTAGGTTGGGCAAAACAAAAGCAAATGACTCCCCTGAATTTGATGATTCTCCGAGTCGTGATGCTGACAATCGGACGCTTTTTCCCTAACCTGATTCGCAAAATTTTGCAAAAAGTGCTGATTGTGGGCAAGAAAGACGCGCCGTTTCAGTTCACACGCCGACTAATCTGGCAGGATGGACGCTGGCAAGTGCAGGATCAGCTTCAGGCAAACGATTGGTTCAATGTGGTGAGTGCAGGTATTGGCGGCGATCAGACTTCGATTTATGTGGTGATGAGCCGCACGTTTCAAGTCGGACAGCTTCAACCCTGGCTGGATTTGACCGAGAAGGTGAAGTCGCTGAGGATGGGGGAAGTTTTAACGATCGATCGAACCCTTTAGGAAAGGTTTGAATTGGGATAACCCTGACCCGAACTGCCCCCCTAGCCCGCTAATGCTGAAGGGAACCTGGCACTCTTTAAGCTGCTCGCAGTCTCTCAAAATTAGAGCATTTGGGGACAATATTTGGGGACAATGCAGGACAGATACTGCTGGCAAATTATTTCTTCATATCCGAAGCCCTGATTTTGCCGTTTCCTGGGTTACAAAACTCGAACATCTCGCTTCTGATTGTAATGAACTTGTAAGGCTTTCAGGGTGTTAAGCGATGTTTCGCCAGCAGTATCAAAACTGCGTAAGAGTCCAATTAGCAAGAGACGCAACAACATGATTGGCTTTCAATTAAATGGCGAGCCAAACAGCAATTACACACGCTTAAACAAACTTCGAGGCAGCAACTTTTTTACAGTCGCCGCCCCGAAAATACCGCGCTACTTAGACAATTGCCTATGCAGGAATTAGCACAGTGTCAATGATGTGAATGACGCCATTATCAGCAGCAACATCTGGTGTTGTCACGCTAGAATTGTTCACCTTAACACCTTGGGAGGCATCAATCTTTACGTCTGAACCTTGAACGGTCGTGGCTGACTTCAGCTTCACCACATCCGCCGCCATCACCTTGCCAGAAACAACGTGGTAGGTGAGAATTTGCTTGAGCTTCGGGATATCTTTGAGCAAAGAATCAACCGTGCCCGCAGGAAGCTTTGCAAATGCTTCATCATTCGGTGCAAAGAGTGTAAATGGGCCAGCACCCTTGAGGGTTTCTACGAGGCCAGCAGCTTTGACAGCAGCAACTAGGGTGCCGAATGAACCAGCGTTTACGGCAGTATCAACAATGTCAGACATTTATTTACCTAGCTTATGTGTCTGTAACAACCATAACGCAATTGCTGAAAACATTATGTCGTTTTTCTCAGTATCCGGCTAAAGGAATGGATATGCTCTGCTTGGCAATAAGAATACTTGTAAATAGCTAGACTTGATTAAATTTAAAACTGTTGTCACCGTTCACCAAACTGTCCGTGATTTAAAAGATAATCTTCTGATAGATAAGATAGTTCAACCCATCTTCAAAATCGAGAACGGCTTGATCGGTCTCTTTCAAATTGGCTATTTCTGAACCCTTGTCAGAAATAGAAACGTTTAATGAGCCGTAATATTTTGATGAGCCGTAATATAAGGTGTGGGAAGCGAAGATACTGTTGGCGAATTCGTTAGAGAAAATCTAGGCGAAAGGTCTCTCAAGAGATGAGGGTAAAGGTACATGGCTGAACAGAGGTGCATTATGTCCATGCAACCCCAACCGATTCTTCCAGTTCTAGAAGACGCTGCAGCAGTTGCACGAACCGACTTTCCGAAAGGCAACCTTTATCTCCAGATCCACGCTACCCTTGGCAGCATTTATCAGGACGAAACTTTTGCCTCGCTCTTTTCGAGACGCGGACAACCAGCTCAAGCTCCCTGGCAGTTAGCATTAGTTTGCGTGATGCAGTTCATAGAGAATCTATCCGACCGTCAAGCCGCAGATGCTGTTCGTGCTCGCATTGATTGGAAGTATGCTCTCAGCTTACCGCTGAGTGATCCAGGATTTGATTACTCCATTTTGAGTGAGTTCCGCACTCGTTTGCTTGCAGGCAATGCAGAGCAATTGTTGCTGGACAAATTGTTGGAACAATTACGCCAAAAGAAACTACTCAAAGGACATAAACGGCAACGAACAGATTCAACTCATGTTCTCGGGGCAATTCAGAGCTTGCATCGACTAGAGACATAGGAGAAACCTTTCGTGCTGTGCTCAAGAGCTTAACGGTTGTGGCTCCAAACTGGCTTCAGGAGCATTTACAAGTGGAATGGTTTGACCGGTATTGTCGCCGCACTGAGAACTATCGATTGCCAAAACTAGACAGCGAGCGAGAAGAATGGGGGTGCGAAGAAATTAAATGGACGATAAAGCACAAAACTAATCAGGCTGATGCTGCTCTAGAGCCAGCGATCGATCACCCTCACCGTTTCACTCGAATGTGGAATCAGTAATCCTCTAAAAAAGAGTTCTTCGGTCATTCCCGGCATAATCAATGCCCGTACAATAACACTTGCGATCGTCCAACCTGAAGTTTGAATATCCAGCGTCAGGAATTGCGAGCCGAAACCGATCGGGAGGTAAATCAGTCCATAGAGCAACAGCAGCCCCACTGCCCAAAACCAGGATTCTCGCCCTGGAATCGTCCGAATCGATTTGACTACCCGGAGCATGATTCTCTGTCCTATCCATCTCATGTCCAGTGCCTCACTGAATTAATTCTATGAAACGCCTGATCTCGATCGCCGTTAGCCTCATCATTCTCGCAGTCATTTACTGGAGGATTGACTTTGCTGGACTGCTGCAAGTATTTCAGGACAGCGATCGATTGTGGATGGTCGTGAGTTTGGGGATGGTGATTCCCTTAACCATGTTCACTGCATGGCGATTGCAGCAGTTGATGCCGCCCGGAACGCGATTGAGATTTGGCGAGGCAAATCAGCTTATTTTGGCAGCCAGCGTCTTGAATATGGTGCTGCCGTCCAAGATGGGGGACATTGCGAAGGCGTATTTTATGCGCGATCGGGGGCATTTGAGTGGGACGCTTGCCCTGTCGCTGGTGGTGTTTGAGAAAACCTGCGATTTGCTGTCGCTGCTGTTGTGGTGTGTATTTGGGCTGCTGCTTTACCCGCAAAAAGATTGGCTATTCTGGATCCTGACGGCGACGGTAGCGATCGGGCTAATGCTTGGACTGGCACTGATCGGACTGCCCCGCTTTGCCCAGAGTTTCTTTCAAATGGCGCAGGCCCTTGCCCCTAAAAAGCTGAAAGCCAAGCTGGAAAAACTGAGCGGTTCTTGGCAGGAGATGCACGATTACTTTTGGCGCGATCGGCTTCAGCTCACAAAGATTGCCGTAACGTCGGTGTTTATCTGGTTTCTGCACCTGCTGCAAATCTGGTTTTTTATTCTGGCACTCAACGCCTGGACTCCGTTTTTGGTGAATCTGGCACTGTCGCCCCTGGCCATCCTGGCAGGGCTGCTGCCCCTGACGTTTGCAGGCGTGGGAACCCGTGATGCAGCTCTAATTCTGTTTTATCAGCCTTATTTCAATGCTCAGACAGCGGCGGCTTTGGGGCTGCTTTGCACCTCGCGATATCTGCTGCCTGCGATCGGCGGACTGCCTTTTCTGGGACAATACCTGTCAACCCTGCGGGAAATGCGGCGGATTAAATCATGATGCACCTGCCTAATCGATTGCCTTTGAAGTCTGATCGATCGCGCCTGAGCTTTTGGCTCGGTCTGAGTTTACTCATGTCGCTGGTCTACTGCATTCCGGCTCTGATAACGGCATTCAGCAATGAATATGTAATTCAGGACGATGCGCGGCAGCACGTTTTTTGGGCCAGGCGGTTTCTCGATCCGCAGCTTTTTCCCAATGATTTGATTGCCGATTATTTTCAGTCCGCTGCCCCCGATGGCTATGCAACTCTCTATCGTTTTTTTGCCGGAATTGGGATTGATCCCGTCTTTCTCAGTAAGCTGCTGCCGCCCGTTTTGGCACTGATTAGCACAGCCTTTGCCTTTGGCATTGGGATGCAGTTTTTGCCGTTACCGATCGCCGGATTTGCCTGTGCGCTGCTGCTCAATCAGAATCTCTGGATGCGCGATGATATTGTTTCATCGACTCCTGTAGCGTTCATCTATCCGTTATTTCTGGCGTTCCTTTACTTTTTACT
>NZ_JACJOR010000115.1:0-3482 GCF_014695615.1 Leptolyngbya sp. FACHB-711 | reverse complement strand
AGACTTTGGCAAAGTTCGCCGATCCGGAGCAGAACCTAGTGAGCCAGTATTTTAGGAAAGGAACGGCACGGCTGAGGCAGGAAGGGGAGCAGTTTTTTCTAGAAACCGATCGGGGCTTGTCGATCGCCCTCCAAACCGACTTTCCTGCTTATGAGGTGCTGGCGCAGTGCGATTTGTGCCTGACCACAATCGGAGCAAATACGGCAGAACTGGGTTCGCTGGCAGTGCCCATGATCGTGGTGATTCCGACTCAGCAGCTTGATGCAATGCGGGCATGGGATGGCATTCCAGGATTACTCGTGAACCTTCCGGGAGTCGGCTCAATGATGGCAATGCTAATCAACGGCTGGTTTTTACGGAAAAAGCGATTGCTGGCATGGCCCAACATCTGGGCGGGAGAGGAAATTGTGCCGGAGCGGGTCGGACAACTTCAGCCCCAGCCGATCGCTCAGGAGGTGTTAGATTTGCTCGACCATCCTGAGAAGCTGTCGCATATGCGCGATCGATTGCGGCAGGTACGGGGGAAACCAGGCGCGGCAGAGCGATTGGCGGGCATTGTGCGAGAAGAAATCATGCAGAATGCGGAATACGGAATGCGGAATTGAAGCCTTCTCCGTCGCAAGTTCCCAACCTTCCAAATGGTCTGACAATTACGAATTGCAAATTACCAATTCCGAATTACCTTTGGTATCATGCAACCGAACTGCTGCATCCCCTGAGTCGTCGCTATGTCTTTTCTCTCAATTACCTACGGTTTGTTTTTGCTGAGTACGTTGGGAGTGTTCTGGGCGGTTGTCCCTTTAGGGCACTCTGAAACAACCGGGAAGCGATCGTTTCAGCTCTGGGTGATCCTGATTGCCAGTCTGGTGTTTTACAGTTCGCTGCAAATTCAGTATGTGCCGCTGCTGCTAATGTTGACGGGCATTACGTTTTATATCGGGCGGGCGATCGGCGCACCGATGGACTGGCGGGTAGACGATGACGAGTGGCAGTTTGCTCAGCAGGATTGGAACCAGCGACGGCTGAAGCTGCTCTGGGTGGGCATTAGTTTGAATCTGCTCTTGCTGCTGGGCTTTAAGTATGTGCCGTTTGTGCTGGAGTCCGTTGGCGCATTAGGAGCGACCGGGGCACCAGCACAGGCAGACTGGGTAAAAACGAATATTATTGCGCCGTTGGGGATTAGCTTTTTTAGCTTTGAGTGCATTGCCTATCTGGTAGATGTCTACCGGGGTGCGCCTGCCACCCATGATTTTTTGAAATTTGCGACGTATAAGCTGTTTTTTGCCAAGTTTATTTCGGGTCCGATTACCCGCTTTCATCCGTTTGCGGCTCAGCTTCAAACCCTGCGGTTTCCGATGCCGAGCCAAATGGCAGAGGGGCTATGGCTGATTGCGTCGGGCGCGGTAAAAAAACTCTTGCTGGCAGATCATTTGGGGACGATCGTTGGCTTGATTTTTGGCAATATCGAACGCGCAGGAAGCGGCGATTTGTGGCTGGCAACATTTGCCTATGGACTACAGCTTTATCTCGACTTCAGCGGCTATGTGGATGTGGCACGTGGCAGTGCCCTGCTGATGGGTATCGAGCTACCGCAAAACTTTGACTTTCCCTACTTTTGCACGAGCATTGCTGACTTTTGGCGACGCTGGCACATCACGCTAGGCGACTGGCTGCGAAATTACCTTTATTTCCCGCTTGGCGGATCGCGTCAGGGCATTGCCCGCACTTGCTTGAACCTGATTATTGTCATGCTGCTAGCCGGCATCTGGCACGGAGCCGCCTGGGGCTTCATCGTTTGGGGCTGTTTTCACGGGCTGGCACTGGTGGTTCATCGCCTCACCGATGCGTTGTCCAAGCAGTGGCACTGGCTCGGCATCTTCTGGAAAACCGTTCCGGGCATCTTGTCTGCCTGGACGATGACACAGCTCATGGTGTTTACCACCTGGATTTTCTTCCGACTGCCCAACCTGAAAGATTCTGGGCTGGTAATTTCGCGGCTATTTGGGCATGCAGGCGACATTCAGTTTGCCCAAAAGGTATATGTCGAAACGTTGCAAATCGATCGCCTTCACCTTGCCTTACTACTCTGGGCGATCGTTGTCGGAATGGGTATTGCCTATCTGTTTTATCGCGGCTTGAAGCTTCAGCTCAACTGGGCCGTCAAACTCATGCTGGTTCCACTCTGTCTGTTTGCGGCGTGGCTACTTGCCCCCAATGAGAGCCAGCCCTATATTTACTTCGATTTTTAGATGGGTGGCTGGTTAACCCCACTCATTTAGCTCTTTCTGCAAAAAGGGATCGATCGGCTGACCGTCTTTGCGCTTGAGCTGAATTTCGATCGCCTTAATCAACCCCGAATCTGCCGGAGCAGGTCGCTCGTGAAAAATCACTTCATACTGGTTAGGGTCTTCGTTGCGCTGACGCAGCCAGTCCTGCACTCTAGTCGTGGCAAAAAAGGATTGCCCCTGCTCAAACATACGGCTGACTTGGAGCTGGAGGCTGAAGGGATTGTAACGCGGCATCGGCTGTTGCCCTATCTGTAACAAACGTATTTCCTATCTTAGAGGATGTTTGAAAAGCGATAGCGGTCTCAAAGTCCCACAATTTGGGGGATTTAGGGGGCGGTGTAGGACAATTAACGCTATTCAAACAGCCCTCAATTGCTCTGCTCTGATGCTTCTTAATGGGTCTAGCGCGACTCTGTAAACCTTATTCCATCATCTCCCGTACTGCCTCCACTCGATCGCTATAAAGCTGAATCTGGGTTTGCAAAATCGAGAAATCAAACAGGCGTGAGTGACCCTGACGGGCGGCGATCGTTGTCCAAGCCAGCACAATCCCAGCAGAGACAATCACGGGGACGATAAAGCTTACCAGCAAATCGCCTGCAAAAGGCAGGGAAGTCCAGGCAGTGAAATCTGGTTTGGGAAAGAACAAGGCTCCGGCAGCAATGCCGATGACTGCACTCCAGAACGCAATCATTCCGGTGATCTGGCGAGCATAGAGCCCGTAAATCACGGGGAAAACGGCTCCCGCGCAAACCAGATCAGCCAGCAAAAACAGATACAGCACATTAAAGCCCTGAGCCGCAATGACGATCGCCGGAAGCCCGATCGCTACGGTGATCAGACGCGAGGCACGCAATAAGCCGCTGGTTTGCAAGTGGGGCATCAGCCGCATCAGATCCACTGTGAACAGACTGGCAACGGCGTTTAGCAGCGAAGACATAGTACTCATCACCAACGCCAGTGCCAGCACCAGCACACCCATGAGGAACCAGACAGGCAACTCTAGCCGCTCTATCAGCGAGAAAAAGGCGCGATCGTCGGTAAAGCCAAAGTGCATCGCCAAAATGCCCAGCATGCCTGCAAGCAACAGCATTGGCCAAATGACCAAAGACGATCTCAAAAAAGACCGCCGCACAACGGTATTAGTTTTGCAGGCATAGACCCGTTGCCAGTTGCCCTGGTTAAACATTTCGG
>NZ_JACJOR010000114.1:0-3781 GCF_014695615.1 Leptolyngbya sp. FACHB-711 | reverse complement strand
GAAGTTAGAACCCGCAGTTAGAACCAGAAGTTCGGGAATTTGACGTTTAGGAATTTAGGGGGCAATGCAGGCAATGGGCGACGGGTCAAACCATCTTTTAGCGCAGAACCTTTCAGACAATAGACAAAAATCCTTAGACAAGAATGCTCGATCGCCTTCCAAACCCTGAACTCCTCGGCCCCCGACTGTACTCCTAAGCCGATCGAAAGGAAATGAATAAGAACATTAAAGAAATGTTCATCTCCGATCGCGCTACCACCCCACTCTTGTGGCCGCTACAGTGAAAGAAGCGGCGTTTTCAGTAACGCGACACAAAACATTAACAAGAACGCTATTAAGAAAGCTATGGAGTGGCAGGAAATTTACGGTAACTGGGTGCTGGTTCCCCCCCAGCCGACCGCCATTATTCATTTTCTGGGCGGCGCATTTGTGGCAACGGCTCCCCAGCTTACCTACCGCACCTTGCTGGAGTTTCTGGCAAATCAGGGCTACGCAATCGTAGCAACGCCGTTTGTCAACACAATGGATCACACCACGATCGCCCAGCGCACTTTAAGACTTGGCAATCTGGCGATCGAGCATTTGCAAATCGACATTTTGCGGCAGCAGCTCCCCGTTTACGGGATGGGGCACAGCATGGGCTGCAAGCTGCATCTGTTGATCGGCAGTCTGTTTCCGCAGGAACGCGCCGGGAATATTCTGATTTCGTTCAACAATTACCCGGCAAGGCGATCGATCCCGATGCTGGATCAGTTAGGCGAACTGTCGCGCCTCGGAACCCAGTGGATGACTCAAATTACTAACCAATTTTCCGCCCAGCTCAAAGATCTGCCCCTGCCCCAACTTGCCGCCTTCGATGTCGAATTCACCCCATCGCCCGAAGAAACCAATCGCCTGATCGCCAAGCACTATCAGGTCAAGCACAACCTGCTCGTGAAATTTACCAGCGACGACATTGACCAAACCAAACCCCTTACTCTGGCACTGAACGAGCGTTTCCCCGAAACCACTCACCTCAAAATCTTGCGCGGCAACCACCTTACCCCCCTCGGTCAGGACGTGCAGTGGCAAACAAGCAGCGAATTCTCCCCTTTCGACGCGATCGGACAATTCTTCCGTCAAGAACTTACCCGCGACCTCAACCAACTCAAACGCACCCTCCTGTACTGGCTTGACCCCATTTATTCTGACTAGACCTAATCTGACTAAACCTAGTCTGACTAAACCACCCACCGACACACCCCCATCTCCTCATCTCCTCACTCATCTACCCCTTCACCCCTTCACTCCTCCACCTCTCTACTCTTCCACTCCCTCGAAACAAAATCGCCGACACAAAATTACTGGAGAATCCGACCGTCCGTGCCAAGGACAATCTGAATTCACACAGTGACAGCAGTTTGCTGGAGTTGGCAGGCTCAGCGAGCGGGTCATATAAAGGCTCACGCCCTGATTAATGTATGCCTTGGCTTCGAGTTCCGAGAGATGGCTACCTACCAGGATCACGCGATCGATCCCCAACTGCTGCCGCGCGAGATTGATCCGGGTCAACGTTTCGCTAAAGCTGCGATCGTTTTTAAGCAAAACCATCACCTGCCGAGACTGGCTCATATAGCAGTCGGGCTTTTGCTGAGCAAAAAAGTCTTTGTACTGAATTGTCACTGTGCCATCGGGATAGTGAAGCGTCCGCAGCACGCGCAGAAACGGCACGGTAAACTCTCCGGCAGCATCTACGACATACCACCAGGACTGAAACCAACCATCCTGCGGCAGGTGCAAAATTGCCTGGATCTGTCGCGGCGAAAAGCCCGAATGGGTCAACCGTGCCAGTGCCTGTGACAAAGGAAGGGATTGCCCCAGGGTGTGCATCTCAGACTCGCACCGGGTCAGGTCAAGATAGCCGCGATCGTTTCCATATTGCTGGGTGTAGTCGGCGATGCCCTGCTTGAGTTCCTCCGCTGAAGCGATCAGGGTGCAGTATGCCTCCTCAAACTGAAGAATGCCGTCGATCGAGGGTGCGGCAGATTGCCCAGAAAATGATCCGATTGTTCCAGAGGCAAGCGGGACACTCACGGTCGTTTTGAGATTGCGAATTCGATGCAGAGCGGTGATCGGCGGGACACAATCCACTAAGAGCGACTTCAGCGAGGTTTCATCAGCAACTGCCAGCGCAATTTGAATCTGATCCTGAAGCGATAGGGCGTTGAAGTCATCGTGTCCCGCAGGAGGAATGAGGTGCTGCGTCATGACAATGCCTGAGTTTCCAAAGCGTGCAGGTCAAAAGTTGAGCAAAAAATAATCAATCAAAAATAATCAAAGAATAAACAGGATTACTGATGATTTATATTTATTTTTTCTATCTTTATCCCCATTTTGCAGATTCTGCTCCAAAACGATCGAAATCTTTGCGCTTCTTTTTATCTGCACTCAGCAGATATGGATCACTTTAAGCAGCTTCTGGGCTAAAGTTTTCTGTCTTGAGACGCTGGCTCACGTACTTATTACACAAGTCCATCCATCTTCTGACAGAGAGGCTGTTCTGCCGATCTATACACATCGGACGACGCGATCGGGTCATCCCTACCGATACTGTTGAATCGAACGACTCAAGACTAAATGGGATGCAATCCTGATCACCCTTCCCCGGCTCCGGCTGGGGTTTCTCTTTTTAGGGCTATCATCCCTGGAGTTTCATCTTTAGGGCTATCTCCCTGTAGTTTCATCGCCTTTCCTGACGCTAACCATCAGGTTTTTTAGGGGATTCGATCGCCCCTACCCAGTCTGGATTCTCTATTTCGGGCAGTTGAAAGCGGTAAGATAGACAACAGCAGAGGCAAACGGGAAATTCTCGCCGTGCCCTTGCTGAACCTAAGTGAACCCAACAAAGCTTCATTTAAGCGAAAGCCTATGTCACTTCCTCTTGTTCCACTGCTGTACCTGGCTCTAGGTGGGGCTTATCTAGTGGTTATGCCGGCACTGCTGTTTCTGTATCTCAAGAGCCGCTGGTATGTGGCAAGCTCGATCGAGCGCGTGCTGATGTATTTTGGCGTATTTTTCTTCTTCCCCGGTCTGGTGTTGCTGAGTCCCTTCCTCAACTTCCGTCCCCAACCCCGGCAAATCAGCTAAGCCATGCGACGGATTGATGTTATCGGCATTGGTATTGGCATTTTTGCTGCAGGGGGAATCATCTACCTGATTTTGCAGTTTGCAGGTCTAGATAGCATTTCGGCTGGCATCTGGAGCCAGGCTGTGCTAGTGGGCGGCGTGGTCGGATGGCTCCTCACCTATTTGTTTCGCGTACTCACGAAGAACATGACGCTGGGTGAGCAGATGCGAAACTACGAAGATGCTGTGCTGCAAAAGCGACTCGAAGAAATGACCCCGGAAGAACTGGCAAAGCTTCAGGAAGAAGTCGAGCAGGAAAAGCAGCGATCGGCGGGAAACTGATCCCCACTCGTTGTGCGGTTGGTGCGGTGGATGCGGCTGGATCAGTCAACCGATCGCTGCAAGTTCTTCAAATCATCGCCTTTAGGCAGGAGCGTTGCTCACCAAGCAATTGCTTTCCACCCAGGCTCACCCACCAGGAATCCACGAGATCAGGCAAGATGAAAGTATGCTGTGAAAGCATCTGCCTTTTGTCGCGATTCGTCCTGCCATGTCAAATCTCCCTTCACTTGCTTCTGAGCTTGCTGAACCTGATGCCCAAGCGGAAATTGATGCGCTGCTGCACCAGTTTGCTCACTTTGGCGTGGAGTTAGGCTTAGAGCGAATTGAATTCCTG
>NZ_JACJOR010000113.1:0-13787 GCF_014695615.1 Leptolyngbya sp. FACHB-711 | reverse complement strand
AGACCGTCAGAGCAAAGGCGCGACTTCCACCAGGCTTCTCCCCGATTGATCCAGCAATCAAAGATATCCAGATAGGGAATCTCTCGTTCCAAGCAGGCGAGGCGAGTCGCTTCTTTGTAGCGGTGCTGGTCGGCGTGGTTGTAATAAAGGCAGTTGGCAAAGGGCATTTGCGCTTCGTCTACGGGAGTCATGCCGATAAAAAAGACCGGACAGAGTGGATTGGCGCAATCGAGCAGAACTGCAAGCTCAGTCTGAAACTGCTCGAAATCGGTCAGGTTTTTTCCGGTTAACCGCTGCACTCGCGAGGAGTCGTTTGTGCCGACTGAGAGAATAATGCCGTCGGGGAGGCGATGTCGTAGTTCACCACGCTGCCGAAACTCGGATTCGAGACGCTGGGACACCTGCCGCACTCCGTCCCCTCGAACGCCGAGATTATAAAGTGCGTGATCAGGTCCTTCAGGAGACATCCACTGTCGCCGCAATCGCTCGACCCAGCCCCCGCCTTCCGGGTCACCAAAGCCGTAAATCACGCTGTCACCCAGCGCAACAATCCGCAGAGTAGGGCTGACAATCTGAACCGCAGGGCGAATGACTGTTTGCATCTTGGGATTGAAACAGGGGGGTGAAACGGGCAGAGAGGCTAACCGCTAAACAGAACCGGGTAGGACGACCCGAACACTTCAGCAAGTTGCGTGTTGTTTATAACACTTCATGAATTTTAACCCCGTTGCTGTAAGTTGGATTGCGATCGATAACTTTTCTGTATCGATCGCCTGACTCCCTATTCTGGAAGTTAGCTCACAACTTCGGGGTATCTTAGACACTTTTCCTGATACAGGCTGACAATCCGGGCAGTCACCTCAGCCACTGTCAGATGGTCGGTGTTGATCTCGATCGCATCAACGGCTTTTCGCAAGGGGGCAAGCTTGCGGGTACTGTCTTTTCGATCGCGATCGGCGATAGCGTGTTCCAGTTCCGGCAGGCTAACGAGGGGCTGTCCTTGTCGCTTCAGGTCTTCGAGGCGGCGGCGTGCCCGTTCCTGAACTGAAGCGGTGAGGAAAATCTTCAGTTCGGCATCGGGGAAAACATAAGTGCCAATGTCGCGGCCGTCCATCACAATGCCGCCCCGTCGTCCATAAGCCTGCTGACGCTTGACCAGTTCGTGGCGGACAGTGGGCAGAGCAGCAATGGCAGAAACCTGAGCAGTGACTTCCAGAGTACGGATTGCCTGGGTCACTTCTTCGCTGTTAAACCAGACCCGCAGGGCATAGGGGGCATTGGCTGAACCCTGAGGAACTGCCTGTTCAAGCTGGATTTCAGACTGGCTCACCAGTTCCGCGATCGCAGGTTCATCGTCGATCGCAATATCCGATCGCAGCACTGACCAGGTTACAGCACGATACATTGCCCCGGTATCAAGGTAGAGCAAGTTCAATTGCTGTGCCACAAGACGCGCCACGGTGGATTTTCCGGCTCCGGCGGGTCCATCAAGAGCGACGATCGGCTGACGGTTTCGCAGCAGCACATTATCAATCAGGCGAGTCGAGCCAAGCCGGGCAGCAATGGCGAGGAGGGCGGTGTCTTCAACTTGCTCTAAAGGTTTCATGGTGTCGGGGTGAACGAGTTCAATATATTCTGGCTGAACGGAGGGAACGATGGAGAGGTGTGCCTGCACTGCCCGGATCAAATCTTCACGCAACTGCCTGCCTTCTTCAAAAACCTGCTCTGCTTTTTGCAAACTTCGATACAAAATACTGGCTTGCGATCGTTCCTCTGGAGAAAGATACCGATTTCGGGAACTTAGGGCAAGCCCATCCGCTTCGCGCACGATCGGACAGGCGACGATCTCCACAGGCAGGTTTAAGTCTTCTCGAATGCGGCGAATAATGGCGACCTGCTGCGCGTCTTTCTGCCCGAAATAGGCGCGATCGGGCTGCACAATATTTAACAGTTTCGTCACCACTGTTGCCACCCCCTGAAAATGACCCGGACGCGATGCCCCACACAGCCCTGTCATCATTACCGCTGGGGGAATCACCTGCGTCACCGCACTGGCAATCGGTGGAAATGAAGTTCCGTACAGCTCGCTGGCGGAGGGCGCAAAAATCACGTCCACACCCGCTTCCTGGCAAAGTCGCCCATCCTGCTCCAGCGTTCGGGGATATCGCTGAAAGTCCTCGTTTGGACCAAACTGAAGCGGATTCACAAAAATGCTGACCACAACGCGATCGTTTTCCTGCCTTGCCTGGCGAATCAGGCTCAGGTGCCCAGCATGAAGTGCGCCCATTGTCGGTACGAGTCCGAAAGTTAAGGAATGACCCGGACGATCGACTCCATTCTGCGGGAGCAGCGTCGATTGCTTCGCAGTTCCCTGAAGGGGTAATCGCTGTGCTTCTAGATAGCAGCGTAATCCGGCGATGGTGGTGAACAGGCGCACCGATCGATTCTCCCCGCGAAAGTCTCCGCCTTGTAGTGTACAAAATTACGGGCAGGAACCGCTTGGGCGGGGAAGTAGATGGGGAAGTAGGGGAATGGGGGGATGAAGGGGTGGAGTGGGATTATTTGTAAAGGGTGTTTGTAAAGGGAGCCGAGGGAGTTGGGGGAATCGAGGGAGGGAAACGGTTGGGACGTTAGGGTTTGACCATGCCGTCAGGTAGGATGGCTCCGGTAAGGTTTGCACCTTCTAGTTTTGCCTGGTCGAGTTTGGCTTCGCTGAGGTCGGCGTTTTGCAGGTTTGCGCCTGTAAGGTTTGCGTTGGTGAGGTCAGCGTTTCGGAGATAGGCTCCTTGCAGGTTTGCACCTTGCAGATTAGCGTTGCTGAAGTTGGCAGCGGAAAGTCCAGCACTGCTCAGATTTGCGCCTTGCAGGTTTGCGCTACTGAGATTGCCGCTATCGAGAAATGCTCCGCTCAGATCTGCTTGGCTGAGATTGGCACTGCTAAGGTTTGCGCCGTTGAGCTGGGCTTTTTTCAGGTCTGCCTGAGTCAAATCGATATTTTGCAGATCGCATTTTGCACATTTTTTCTCGCTCCTGAGCTGCTCTTGCGGAGAAGGTTTAGCACAGCTTGCAAGCAGAAGCAGGAGAGCGATCGAGAAAGGAAAGAATCGAAAATTACGTTTCATATCAGCTAATTCAACTTTTGAAAACTTCACGACACAGGAACATCCTTAAAATTGTTTGGGAAGTACCGAAAAATTGCTTGGGAAGTATCGAAGGTGCTGCATTGCCCCTAAATCCCTTATCTCCCTATCTCCCCATTCCCCTATCTCCTCACCTCCTCATCCACTCATCCCCCTATCCACCCCTTTCCCCACCTGCCAACTCAGCAGCACCACCGGAATCACCCCCACCAGCACGATCGCTAGAGCCGGAGCAGCCGCTTCTGCCAGTCGTTCATCGGAAGCAAGCTTGTACACCTCCACAGCGAGCGTATCAAAGTTAAAGGGACGCACAATCAGCGTAGCGGGGAGTTCTTTCATCACGTCTACAAACACCAGCAGTGCGGCGGTAAGCAATCCGCTTCCCATCAAAGGGGCGTGGATTTTCAGCAGGGTTTGGGTGGGGCTGTAGCCAAGCGATCGACTGGCTTCATCGAGATTCGGCTTAATTCGGCCCAGGTTAGACTCGACGGAATTAAAGGCAACGGTGAGAAACCGCACCAAATAGGCAAACACCAGCGCGGCGATCGTCCCACTCAGCAGTAGCCCAGTCGAGATGCCAAAGGTGGCTTGCATCCAGGCATCGATCCGGTTATCAAACTGACCGAGTGGAATCAGCACCCCGACTGCAATCACCGTGCCCGGAACCGCATAGCCGATCGCCGCCGTTCGCACTGCCAAATTCATGCCCCAACTCGGACGCAGCCGCAGCCCATACGCCAGAATCAACGCCAGCACTACCCCAATCGCCGCCGTAATCATCGACGCGAGAAAACTGTGACTCGCCAACTGCCAGAACCGATCGCTGAAATTCTTCGTGACGTTGCTCAACGCCATTTGCAGCAGCACGATCGCAGGCAGCAGAAAGCCCAATAACACCGGAAGCCCACAAATCGTCAGCGCAAGTATCGATCGCCAGCCCTGCAAAACGAAAGGGGACGATCGCTGATAGCGGCTAGAAGTCTGGTAATAGCGCGTTTGGCGGCGCGACAGTTGCTCTAAAATCAGCAGCAGCAGCACCACCCCCAGCAGCAGAGCCGAAAGCTGGGAAGCCGCAATTCGTTCGCCCATGCCAAACCAGGTGCGGTAAATGCCCACCGTAAAGGTATTGACGCCGAAATACTGTACTGCGCCAAAATCACTCAGGGTTTCCATCAAAGCCAGAGCTAAGCCTGCGACGATCGCCGGACGCGCCAGGGGCAAAGCGACCTTCCAAAAACTGCGCCAGGGGGAACAGCCAAGCAACCGACTGGCTTCCAGCGTGCAAACCGACTGTTCCAGAAACGCCACCCGCGCCAGCAGATAAACGTAGGGATACAGCACCAGACTGAAGAGGACGATCGCGCCACCCACCGAGCGAATGGGCGGAAACCAGTAATCCCCTACTTCAGTCCAGCCAAACAAGCCGCGCAGAGTCATCTGCACCGGACCGTAAAATTCCAGCAGTTCTGTATAAACATACGCCATCAGATACGCCGGAACCGCCAGCGGCAACAGCAGTAGCCATTCCAGCGATCGGCTTCCGGGAAAGCGGCACATCGTTACACACCACGCTGTACTCACCCCGATCGCCAGCACCCCCGCCCCCACACCCAGCATCAGCCAGAGGGAATTCATGAGGTAGCTTACCAGCACGGTCTCCGCAAGATGCTGCCAGACCTGACGCGCATCGACAAACACACTGCTCAGCACCACCAGAATCGGCGTGGCAATCAGCAGTGCAATCAGGCAAACCGCGATCGTCCAGCCGTTCCAGAAGCGGGCAAAACTTCGCAGCGTAGAGGAGGAAATGAAAGAAGACTCAGGAGAAACCGTCACAACAATCGACTCTTAATGTCTTAATGAGAATTACTTGCATTGACCCTTTAAACTATAAAAGCTAGTGCTGTTTCCGCAAACGCCTAGTTTACGATTTGTCGCTTCGCTCTGCCGTTTTATCTATGATTCCAGCCTCGGTTTCTCCAGCTTCTGTTTTGCAGCTCGATCGCGTCAGCCGTCAGTTTGCCCTTAATGTACCGCCTGCGGTGTCGTCAGTGAGCCTGAGCCTGCCCACCGGGGAACTGCTGGCACTGCTGGGTCCATCTGGCTGCGGCAAAACGACTTTGCTCAGGCTGATTGCCGGATTTGAAACGCCCCAAAGCGGGACGATCGAGATTGCGAATCAAACCGTTGCAGGTGCCGGCAAATGGCTACCCCCAGAAAAGCGCAGCGTTGGCATGGTGTTTCAGGACTACGCTCTGTTTCCTCACCTGACCGTGCAGCAAAATGTCGCCTTCGGGCTGCAAAACCACGCCAAACCCACCGAACTGGTGCAGCAGCGCGTCAAAGAGTCGATCGCCTTAGTTGGGCTAGAGGGCATGGAGCAGCGATTTCCCCATCAGCTTTCGGGCGGTCAGCAGCAGCGAGTCGCTCTGGCGCGGGCACTGGCTCCCTATCCGTCGCTAGTTTTGCTCGATGAGCCGTTGAGCAACTTAGATATTCAGGTGCGGCTGCGGCTGCGGCAGGAACTCCGCGACATTCTCAAAACGGCAGGCACGACCGCAATTTTTGTCACGCACGATCAGGAAGAAGCCCTCTCGATCGCCGATCGCGTTGCTGTGATGCGGCAGGGACACCTGGAGCAAATCGGCACACCGGAAGAACTGTATCGCGAACCCACGTCTCGTTTTGTTGCAGAGTTTGTCACCCAGGCAAATTTTCTCACCGCCCAGCGTCAGGGACAGGTTTGGCAAACGGCGATCGGCTTGATTCCCCTCACTCAAACCATTTCTGCGGATTCCAGTGATATCACAGCGATCGATCGAGCTGCCCTGATGATTCGCCAGGAAGATGTGCAAATTCAGCTGCACCCCCAGGGAGACTGGATTATTCGCGATCGGCAGTTTCTCGGTCGGGAATACCGCTACTCACTGCAAACGGTGTCAGGAGAGACGCTGATCGTTCGCACGGCTGCCGATGCACCTTTCGCGATTGGGTCTGCGGTAAAGGCTGAAGTAATTCCAGGTCTGCTGTGTGGGTTTGCGATCGCCCCTGCAAAACCCTGAGGCTTTGCCACCCCTCAAACAGCCCCTCCAAACAAAAAATTCCCTACCCTTCCGGCGCTCCACCAACATTCCCAGTCTGTAAATCCTCGATCGTCATCGGCTCCGCAGCCAGCACATACACCGTTCGTCCCAGGTCCAGACCAGAAAGAACGCTAAGATACTGGGTTTCATCATCTTTTGAAACTTCATACACCTTCCGCCCGGTATCATCTGCTAGATCGTCTCTCAGGCGCACCGTGTAGCCCTTTGCTTCAAGCTGTGCCATCATTGTGCGTCCGACCTCCCGGAAACTGACTTCGCCTTCGATTTGACGACAGGTTTCTAAGCCGAAACAGCCCGCCTGGGCATTTTCAAAGTGGGGAAAATTGGCGGTAAACGCATCGGGGCTGGGCGTAGGACTAGGAGAAAGTTCGGGGGAAGGAGTCGGGCTGGGCGTCGGGGAAGGGCTGACAACAATGGGAGTTGCAGCAGGACTGGGAACCGGAGAGGGTGAAGGCACGATCGCAGGAACAGGAGCAGCCTGAGGCACAGGACGGACGATTACCCCTGCGGGGAACTGCGGAGCAACCGCTTGCGGTGCAGGCTTCGGGGTTGCCTTCGGTGCCGATTGCGGTGTGGGAGAAATGGTCGGCTTCGGTGCAGCAACGGGCAAAACGGCAGCGCGAATTGCGATCGGCTCTAACGACTCAGATGCTTCAGGCTCTGTTTGTTCGGAAACAACATCTCGCTCCGGCAGAGGCAAGCCCAACAGCAGGCCATGTAGCCCGATCGATAGAACCAGGGCGATCGTTCCAACGGGCACAGTTTTTAGCAGGTTTAAACGCACAGCTCTTCCGCGATAACTCAATCCTAGACAGCAACAAAGACCGCAATCTGACCTAGACCGATTAAACCCTGTCAGGTCTTTAATTGCAAATCATTCTTAACTGAGTTTAGATTCTTTTACCGGCTTCAGGGAAGGCTGCACCGTTCACAAGTTTTCTGCCCGATCGCGCCTGCGGCATCAGTGGCATCAAGAGAGTCAAAAAAAGTCAAAAGATTAGAAATAAATTAAAAATTATTTAAAGTTGCTGTACATTCAAGCGACAATAATGGTAGGAGAACTGGCTTGTCAGTCAGGACATCGGTCAGTACAAGGATATCAGTGCTAGGATTTCTTCAAGAAGAAGAAATGAGGACACCAAGAAGGAAAAACGCTTCATGTTGAAAGAAGTAGATAAGTCAATATCCATCGATGGTAGGGATATTCGACTCAAAGTAGGTCTGCTAGCTCCGCAGGCAGGCGGTTCGGTATTAATTCAGTTAGAAGATACAGCCGTTTTTGTTGCAGCAACGCGGGCTGCGGGAAGAGAAGGAATCGATTTTTTGCCGCTGATTGTGGATTACGAAGAGCGGCTTTATGCAGCCGGGCGCATTCCCGGCGGGTTTTTGCGACGAGAGGGTCGTCCTCCTGAGCGAGCCACCCTAATTAGTCGCTTGATCGATCGCCCGATGCGTCCTTTGTTTCCGGGCTGGCTGCGCGATGATATTCAGATTGTCGCTACCACGATGTCTCTAGATGAGCGAGTGCCGCCGGATGTGCTGGCAGTCACCGGAGCCTCGATCGCCACGCTGCTGGCAGGCATTCCGTTTAATGGTCCGATGGCAGCAGTACGAGTTGGCTTGGTCGGTGATGATTTTATCATTAACCCCACCTATGACGAGATCGAGCGCGGCGATCTGGATCTGGTGGTGGCAGGCTCTCCTGACGGCGTGATCATGGTGGAAGCGGGAGCCAATCAGTTGCCCGAACAGGATGTGATCGAGGCGATCGATTTTGGCTATGAGGTGATTCGCGACCTGATTCAGGCACAGCGCGACCTGATGGCAGAGTTGGGCATCGAACCTGCCCTGATAACGCCGCCGGAAGTAGACACAACACTGGAGAATTTCATTACTGAACGGGCAAAAGACCCGGTCAAGCAAATTCTCTCGCAGTTTGAACTCACCAAAACCGATCGGGATACTGAGCTGGATGCGGTGAAAGCGTCGCTCGTAACTGAGATTGAAGCCCTGCCCGAAGACGATCCGGTGCGGGTGGCAGCAATGGCAGACGGCAAGGCGATCGGCAACACCTTTAAGGACATTACGAAAAAGCTGATGCGCCGCCAGATCGTCGAAGACAATGTGCGCGTAGACGGTCGCAAACTCGATGAAGTCCGTCCCATTAGCTGCCGTACCCATTTGCTGCCTGAGCGAGTCCATGGCAGTGCCCTGTTTCAGCGCGGCTTAACGCAGGTGCTGTCGGTCGTGACGCTGGGAACGCCGGGAGAAGAGCAGGAGATGGACGACCTGCATCCCGACGAAGAAAAGCGGTATATGCACCACTACAACTTCCCGCCTTACTCGGTGGGTGAAACCAAGCCAATGCGCTCTCCAGGACGACGGGAAATTGGACATGGCGCACTGGCAGAACGGGCAATTATTCCCGTGCTTCCGCCAAAAGACAAGTTTCCCTATGTGGTTCGGGTGGTGTCTGAGGTGCTGTCTTCGAACGGTTCGACTTCGATGGGGTCGGTCTGTGGCTCAACGCTGGCACTAATGGATGCGGGTGTGCCGATCGTTAAACCCGTGAGTGGTGCCGCAATGGGTCTGATCAAGGAAGGCGAAGAAGTTCGCATCCTCACCGACATTCAGGGCATTGAAGACTTCCTCGGCGATATGGACTTCAAAGTTGCCGGAACTGACGACGGCATTACTGCCCTGCAAATGGACATGAAGATTACTGGACTGCCGATCGAGGTGGTCGCTCAGTCGATCGGTCAGGCTCGCTCAGCGCGTCTGCACATTCTGAACAAAATGTTGGAGGCGATCGACCAGCCCCGTACCGAACTGTCGCCCTTTGCGCCGCGCCTGCTTACGATCAAGATTGACTCCGAATTTATTGGGATGATCATTGGTCCGGGCGGCAAGACGATCAAGGGCATCACCGAGCAAACCGGAGCCAAGATCGATATCCAGGACGATGGAACCGTCACCATTTCTGCCGTCGATCGCGATAAGGCAAAACAGGCGCGTGCCATCATCGAAGGCATGACGCGCAAGCTGAGCGCAGGCGATGTTTATGTCGGCAAAGTGACGCGAATTATCCCGATCGGCGCATTCGTCGAATTTCTTCCCGGCAAAGAAGGCATGATCCACATCTCTCAGCTTGCAGACTATCGCGTCGGCAAAGTCGAAGACGAAGTGACAGTCGGCGATGAAGTGATCATCAAAATCCGCGAAATTGACAACCGGGGACGGGTCAACCTGACTCGTTTGGGCATCCACCCTGATGAGGCAGCCGCCGCACGGGAAACTTCAGCGAAGTAGTTTGCTTTAAGCGGTTGGTTAAAGCTCATTAGTTAAAGCTCAGTAGAGAAGAGGATGGGTCGATCGCCCGTCCTTTTCTCTTTATGGAACCATTTGTGAATACACAAGCAAGCTGCTCGCGTTATTTCTCCCACATTAGTGATATATGTCCGATAGTGCAACTTTTGAGTTTGAGACAATCCTAGATCTGCAAACGATCGCTTGCCAGATCTCTAACCTGTGGAAGGGAGACGGATATTATGCAGATGTCTACACCCATCCTGGCTATAGAAGCAATCGATTTTTTTGCACATTGGAATACATTTATGGCTATCCCAATGAGGAGGAAATGCTCCGGGATGCTGTGAATTATCTTTTAGAGATTGCTTCTAATCAGCAGGTGTATTACTATCGATGTTCTGATTTTGCGCCTTTGCCGGATGAAGTGCAATCAATTGTCAGGATAAATTTAGATAACTTATTTCAGACGGAGTTTAGTCCATCTTTACAGGCATCGATCGAGAGAAAGTATCTGATTCGCTACTATTGAATGTTTTAGTAGAAGGATAATGCTTCTAGAAACAGCCGTTAAGGAGTTAGAGACAGAGTTCTCATCAATGCATTTCGGTGTAAATAATGAGAACTGCATATTAGCCAGAACAGCAATCGAGTGACGTCTATAAAGTAGTTCAATACACTTAGGAGGAGTAATGAAAGCCATTAAAGTTATGGCGACGATCGATGATCAAGGACAACTCACCTTAGATCACCCTCTCCTGGCTGAGAAAAGCAGCCGTGTAGAAGTGATTGTTCTCATTCCGGAAGAGGAAGCTATGGAGGGTGGATCTCAGAGGGAAGTTTTAACAGATTTTCGGCAGTCCTGGCATGAAGCAATGACTGGACAAACAATTCCGATCGCTCAGGTTTGGGAAGGGCTTGAAGATGGCTGATCAGCCTCTCATTCAAGTTGAAGCTTCGCTAACATTTAACCGAAACCTACGCGCTCTTTCTAAGAAGTATCGCAATATCAAAAACGATATACAGCCTGTTATTGAGCAGCTTCAACGGGGGGAGTTACTAGGAGATCAAATACCCGGAATTAGGTATACAGTCTTCAAGCTGAGAGTCCGCAATAGTGACACGCAGAAAGGTAAAAGTGGCGGCTATCGTCTGATTTACTACGTCAAAACAGTAACCGGAATCATTCTGCTCACAATTTATGCAAAATCTGAGCAAGCCGATATTGAAACAGAAGAGATTCGGAGTGCTATTTCAGAGTATGAACGGCGATCGAGCGAAGACAAAGGTGGTACTTGAAGAAGCAAAACTGGTAGACATTGGCATTTTGAAATCCAGAAAAAGCAAACTTCCCCCCTGGCGTTGGGGGGACGGGGGAAGAGCAGTTCAACTGCAAGGTGATTAGTCCAGGGCGCGTTCTGCTTTGCGGGTCAGGTCACGAGCATTGCTCTTTGTGTCTTCAGCAACTCCCTTCACGGCTTCGCTGGCATTGCTTTCTGCACGCTTGGTGTTCACTTTCACATTCTGAGTGCCACGATCGGTTCCGCCTTTGACGCGATCGGTTAGATCTTCAGCAGACTCGCCAACGCTGTCAGTAATGTTGCGAACTCGTTCACCCAACGGTGCACCGCTCGTATAGTTATCCACGTAGTCTCCAACGCTCTCGATCGATTTATCGAGATTTTTCTCGGCTTTATCCACCCGTCGTTCGATCTGGGCACCGAGGTTTTTGCGCTGATAGCGAGGGTCGGTGTCGCTGTACACATTCATGCCGCCCTCAGGCTCCTGGATCGGGTCATACAACTCAGTGGGCTGATTGGCTCCTGTCTTAGCATGGTAAGAGCCTTCGCCCGAAGATCTTGGCGTGGGCGGATTAGACGACATCGGGCTTGCCGGACTGCTATTTGACGACACAGGCGGAGCCGCATTGCCGCAAGCCGTGCTAACTAGCATCAGCACCCCTGCAACCAGAACTACAGCGATACGGGCGAACGGAAACCGCTTCACAGCAGCAACAAGATTTGAAAAACGATCGAACAGTAAATCCTTCATATTTACACTCCGTTATATTTTAAGCCGATCAAATGGGATTCAGGATTATTTCGATTGACCTTCCGCTTGACCTTCGAGCGCATCTTTGATGAAATCAGTTGATTGCTGGAATTGATCGCCAATCTTTTCTAGAATTTTTTCGTTAGGATTTGAGCGTTGGATAATCGGCTGTTTCTCAGGGGTTGCAGTTTCCGTATTCTTGATTATCTTCTCGCGATAATCCTGTCCGACTGGACCTACATCAGGATTTTTGCTTCTTTCAGCGTCATCGCCGGGATAGAGAATATCCTGTGCTGAATTACTTTTTACGTCACTGCTTGCAATCAATTCTCCATTACCGATTAGCGAAGAACGCATCATCGGTTTTGTATTACGATTTCCGTGTTCGCCGCTCACTTTCGGATCGGTAGACATCTTATAATCGGTATAGCCGTCACCGCCTCCCTTGTAGGGATTGTTTTGTCCTCCCATCTGCACGGGGGGAACTTCCGGGCGTGCTCCTTGAATGTTTCCACTGTTGCAGGAGGTGAGCAACAGCGTAAATCCAGCGACCAGAACAATAGCGAGACGGGCAATCCGTAGCTGTTTAAGCCAGGAAACAACTTGCTTCACAAAAGTACTCCGTGCTTTCGCAATTTTATAAAAGGCTTGAGACGCTACTCACATTACTTGAGACGCTGGCGTAACTTCCTCTAGCCAAAGTTATATTCAGTTCAGCATGAACATATTGTGAACTTATTTGAAGCGCTGCGGCAGGGTAGGAAAGCGGTGACTGAAAGCAGGACTTTGTTTGCAAATTAACCATAAATTAGAGGGTTAGTAGAGCATTGATCCTCTGTCTTTTGATAGTGATCAAGCCATGAGCGCAAATCTTCTGAGGTAGGGCAGGCTGTTGCGAAAGTTACCTCATGGCGGATGTAGAGAATCTTCTAAATCTGAGATTGTAGAACCAACAGAATTTGAGCGATGGGAGAGGTCTCCTCCCCGATCTCTATGTTTGGCAGCTCTACTGCACAGCTTTTTCGGAATAGCTTTTTCGAAACCGGAGGTTTGCTAGCGATGGGTTTGTTCTCCAGGGTTGAATTACCAGAACTTTTAGCCCCTTCGGAGCTGCCTTACGTTTCAATCTATTTATCTGCTTGCATTCACAGGAAATCTGGAGCGGCTCAGAAGCAATTTCAACAGGCAATTCATCTCGTTCAGCAACAGCTTAATCAAGCAGGCGATCGGGCAAATGATCCTGATTTCGCAGCTAGAATCGCGACTGACTTTCGGGACACGATGCAAACCCTGGAACAGCAGGTGATCAATACGCTGACTGCCGAAAGTGTGGTGATCTTCTACAAGCCTCGGTTTTTACGCTGTTATCAACTGCTAGGGTGTTTTATCGAAACCGTGAGAGTTGGGCAATGTTTTGATTTGAAGCCGCTGATGCCCTTGTTAACCCAGGGAGAACTTTTCTATGTGCTGGCATTTGGGCAGAGCCGGGTGCGACTGCTGCAAGGTTCTCGTCAGGGAATTCGCATTGTCAGTTCAGAGGAACTACCAGAGCCGCTGGTCGACGCAATTGAACTCCATCGCTTTGAACCCTCAATTCGAGCGGCTCGATCGAAACGCCTGATTGGTTCCCGTGCAGTAGGTCGCCCATTGATCTACGATGATTTTCGTGATGATTTTTTGGAACAGGAAGCTTTTCTGAAGCAGCAAATGCACGACGACTGTCAAGAGTTAGCAGAACAGCTCGATCGCTTTTTAGAACCGCAAAATGCGCCGCTCCTTCTGGCAGGAATGCCTCAACTTTTGTCCACTTATCGCACAATCAACACAGCCCCAACCATGCTAAACACACAAATTGCTGGCAACCTGGATACGATGAAGCTGGAAGAATTGCACCAACAAGCCTGGAATCGGGTTCAAGAGCTGGTGAGCAGTGAGCGTGAGCAGGCATTACGTCAATATCGGCAGGCAGCTCAGGTTGGCTCTGCCTCAAATCATCTTGGGGAAATCATTACTAGAGCAGTCGATCGCAGAGTCAAAACCCTATTCATCGCATCGAACTATCAAAAGTGGGGCAGGTTTAATCCCTACACCTGGGAAGTAGATGTGCATTGGCGGGCTGAAGCAGGGGATATTGACTTGACTCAGCTTGCAATCGAGCAAACCCTGCTGTATGGGGGCACTGTGT
>NZ_JACJOR010000112.1:0-11235 GCF_014695615.1 Leptolyngbya sp. FACHB-711 | reverse complement strand
TGTTGAACCGGGCGAACCTGGGCATGGAAGTGATGCACGAGCGTAATGCTCACAACTTCCCGCTTGACCTGGCTGCGGGTGAGGCTGCTCCTGTTGCAGTGACCGCTCCCGCTATCCACGGTTAAGCTCTCGCTGCTTAGCAATCAAGGCACTCTCCTCAAGGAGGGTGTCTTTTTGCATTCGTTGAGTGTAGCAATTAAGTGGGTTTCCGCTGCTTTTCAGTTGGCTTTTAACAAGTAATAGCGATCGCTTCTTAAGTCCCTGAAAAGAATTGAAGGATTGTACTCAGGCAAATTTGCCAGCGATGCCGTTGTGAACAGAAGTCCTCAAGGAGCACCAAATTAAATTCTTAAACTTAGGAGCTAATCTGGCTCCTGTTTGTATCGGCGTGGATTTTTGCGCTCGCCTGGTTTTGCCTGTGCCTGATACCACTTTCGCCAGCCTACCGAACTCCGAATCATGAGCCAGAACAACAGCAGCGCAATAATGCCGCCTTGAGTTGGGGCATCAAAAGCTAGCAGAACCAGCAGCACACACAAAAAATCCTGGGCAAAAATCATCCAGATGGGCAAACCCCGCAGGCGATAAAACCAGCCGATCTGAACAAGTTGTAGCACCAGGGCAATCAATCCACAAACCGTGCCAATCAGCACCGTAAACCAGCCGGGAAACAGAGCGGTTCGCGCCACGGCAATGCCGACGATCGCCCCCACGATAGGACTGCCCACAAGCTGCACGATCTGCAAAACGCGCTGTCCGAGTCTGCCTTTAGAGAGAAAGAGCTCAACGGTTGACCAGCTCACCAAAACACCCAGAACAATACGGGGGGGAATCTGGGACAATAGCGGCATGTTTGCCCAAAGATTGTCGCTGTAGAGCAATCCAATGAGTAGCAGGGGAAGAGCAATTCTCATACCAGCCGCCGTCGAGAGCGCAAGAGCGGCAAAAACCTCGATCATGGTATAAACCTCAAGCAGCCCTATCGAAGACAAGTTTCAAGATTGGTTTACAGCGATCGTGAGGGCACGCAACCAGCGTAGCAAACAAAAAATATGGCTCTTGACATTCTCTTGACATTCAAAGAATGCTATTTCTCAGTCTAAAGCAAGCCTCCGTAACCGTAACCTCTGGACGTCGCAGACCGCAGTAGCGCAGCAGACTACAGAAGCAAATCGGCTGCATCGGGTAAGGGAGCCGTTACTATTAAAGGATCGTGAAACAAGGGAACGGTGAAAGTAACGGTTGATCCCAGTCCTTCGCCCATACTGTAAAAATTGACTTCTCCGCCCATTGCCTCAACCAACTTTTGGGAGATCGCCAGTCCCAAGCCAGTTCCGCCATACTGACGAGTACGTGAACCGTCTACCTGGCTAAACGACTGGAATAGCTTGTCCTGCTTCTCCAGAGATACCCCAATTCCAGTATCAGCAACACTAATTTTGACAATGCCCGGCTTTTCCTGCTTGTCTTCGCTGTGGGGCATTCGCTTAGAGAGAATTTCTGCGCTGATGGTTAGTCCGCCTTCATGGGTGAATTTAATTGCATTACCCACCAGGTTGAGCATGACTTGCAGCAATCGCTGGTAATTGCCGTGGAGAATCACTTCGTCGCGGGTGGCAGGCGTGCGAATTTCAAAGCTTAACCCTTTCTGCTGCGCTTGAGGGCGGGTGAAATTGTCAACGGCATTGAGCAAATCATCCAGCTTGATTGGATTCAGCTCAAGCTGCATTTTCCCGGCTTCAATTTTCGCAATGTCCAGGATGTCATTAATGATATTGAGCAAGTGGATTGCTGAGCCATACGCTTCCTGAAGAAACTGGCTCTGCTCTGCCGGGTCGTCAGCCATGCCGTCCATGATTAGCTTGAGGAAGCCAATCACGCCGTTGAGGGGAGTCCGTAGCTCGTGGGAGGTGTTGGCAAGAAATTCGCTCTTGAGTCGAGAAGCGGCTTCTGCCTGCTGGCGGGCATCTTCTAGTTCCTGATGTTTTTTTACCAGGCTGTCGTTGGCCTGCTGAAGTTCCGATGCGAGATTCTGGCTCTGTGCAAACAGTGAAGCATGGGCAATCCCAGTTCCCACTTGATCAGCGATCTCTCTCAGCAGGTCAATCTCGATATCGCTCCAGACTCGCGATCGATCCGTCTGGTACAGCACAATCAAGCCATTTGGCTGATCCTGGTAGCAGGTGGCAATCGTCACTACAGAGGCAGACAACTCGCTGTCCTGCTCTTCGGCAGTGCTGCAAGCAATCGGTTTTAGGGTGGTCAATGCCTGAGCAAAATAGGCTTCCTGGACGATCGAAAACGATCGATTGAGCAGGGAGGGCAGCTCTGGACTGCAATATTCTGCCACTGCACAGACTTCGTTATGACCAGGCGTGTAGGGAAAAATCAGGCAGCGACTCACGCTAAACGCTTCTCCCAATCCTTCTACTGTCTGTTGCCAAATGGTTTCTAAATCCAGAGTGCGGCGAATTTTCCAGACTAGCTCGGTCAGGCGTTTTTGATAGCGATGCGCGGCGGTTTCTGCTTCGGGGCGATGTAGAGCAGTTCTCTCTTCAGGGCGATCGGCAAGGCGCAGCAAATGCCCTTGCTTTGATCCGGGAACGACCTCGGTAACAGGTTCTTGAGGGGTGGTGTAGAGAAAGCGTCCCATGACCAGAACGCTGGTTGCCGTGCCGTGCGGCATCAGGATTGGGCTGACCGTGAGCTCAAAAACGAGATGCTGATTGGCAACTTGAAACGCAGACTCAAACCGGAGCGGAATCAGATCGCTCAAAACCTGGTGAATGCGCTCTAGATAGGAAGCAATCGCCGCAGGCGCGAAAGCAGCCTCTACAGCTTGCCCAATGACCTGATCGAGTTTCAGTCCAAAGCGATCGGCATCGCGCCAATAGAACGACAAATACTGCCCAGAGCCGTCCTGAGTGAAAACCAGATCGGCAGCCGGAAGAGACCCGTCGAATTGTTGAAACGTACCCGGATGGATTGACTCAGTTGTCGAAGGTGAACGATCGCTAGGCAGAGTCATCAGCGTAGAACTCAGAGTACACAGTGAATAGGGTCAAGCACTGTCCCAGGTTTGCGGTAAGGGTAGATACGATGCGTAGATGCAACCTGCAAATGCTTTGTGACTGACAAGCTTGCGACTGACAAGCTTAATTATTCATCAGCAAATCTAGAATTCCCGCTTTTGCTTAAACCTTTTACTATTATCAGTGGTTTCACTGAAATTGCTTCAAGTTCAGCTAAGTCTAAATGTTTGTAACACCCCAAAGATTGATTCAACCTGTCAAGGCTTGCCTCACTTTTTACCCTATTTGCCTTATTTTAGAGGGGAAAAAGCGCGATGGGTTAAGCGACGGCTAGTCGTTCCATTCGCCCTTAGGCGGAACGGGTGGGTTGCGGCGAATCGATCGGGTTAAATCATCATCTCGACGGCTGCCTCCACCCAGCCATTGACGTACAGCAACTTCGATCACCTTACTGGGATTGCCCGTAAGATGATTGATTTGCTCAAGCAGGTCAGCATCAATTTCGATCGACAGATTTACCTTTTCGGAGTCGGAGGTGGATTTAGAATCTACAGCAGGGTCAGTCATAAGCCAGTTAGGGGCGGAGGGGAAGCCGCAACAGGAGGACAACAGCAAGAACAATATTGAGGAACAGCCGTTTTTATTTTTCTCTTTGGAAAAGGGGCGTGTTTCTCACATCACTATTAAACCTTATCCTTTTCACGATCGTTGCGAACAGCAGAAATCCTTCCCCTAATTTCCTAAAAATCTTACTGAAGCGAGCCATTTCAGCGGAGGAAAGCCTTTTGCCGGATTCCCGCAGCGTGACGAACAGCTTAAAATGTTTTAAGCAGATGACATATTGGTTCACCCAATCCGCCAAGACTTCCATTGAGACTCCGATTGTCTGGATCTCATGACACGAATTCCGACGGATAATCCTAACGGAGCAAGTAACCCGATCGATTCTGAGACGCAAATTCCTCGCTTTCCCCCTCATACTGCGTGATATGACCGACGTACCTGTTTCTCGCATTCGGAATTTCTCCATCATTGCTCACATCGATCACGGGAAATCGACCCTCGCCGATCGGTTGCTTCAGGTAACGGGAACGGTGAGCAATCGGGAGATGAAAGAGCAATTTCTCGACAATATGGAACTGGAGCGTGAACGGGGCATCACGATCAAGCTTCAGGCGGCGCGGATGAGCTATACGGCAAAAGATGGTCAGGAATATGTGCTGAACCTGATCGACACGCCGGGACACGTAGACTTTTCCTACGAGGTATCTCGATCGCTGATTGCTTGCGAAGGGGCGTTGCTGGTGGTCGATGCATCCCAGGGCGTGGAAGCGCAAACGCTAGCAAACGTCTATCTGGCACTGGAACACGATCTGGAAATCATTCCGGTGCTGAACAAGATTGATCTGCCGGGAGCCGAACCCGATCGCGTCCGGGAAGAAGTCGAAGAAGTCGTCGGTCTGGACTGCAGCGGCGCAATTTTAGCCTCAGCCAAAGAAGGGATCGGGATCGATGAAATCCTGGAGTCGATCGTCTATCTAGTTCCGCCGCCTGAAGATACGGTAGACAAACCCCTCCGCGCTCTGATTTTTGATAGCTACTACGACGCTTATCGCGGCGTGATCGTCTACTTCCGGGTGATGGATGGCAAAGTTCGCAAAGGCGACAGAGTGCGTCTGATGGCATCCGGCAAGGAATACCAGATCGACGAACTGGGCGTACTGTCGCCAAACCAAATTGAGGTGGATGAGCTACATGCGGGCGAAGTGGGCTATTTTGCCGCCTCGATCAAAGCCGTTGCCGATGCGCGGGTAGGTGACACGATTACCCTGGCATACGCCCCCGCTCCTGAAGCCCTACCGGGCTACGCCGAAGCGAAACCGATGGTTTTTTGCGGACTGTTTCCCACCGATGCCGACGAGTATCCCGACCTGCGCGAGGCACTGGAAAAACTGCGCCTGAATGATGCCGCCCTCAGCTACGAGCCGGAGACTTCGAGCGCGATGGGCTTTGGCTTCCGCTGTGGCTTCCTCGGTCTGCTCCACATGGAAATTGTGCAGGAGCGATTAGAGCGCGAGTATGACCTGGATCTGATTACCACTGCGCCCTCGGTAATCTATCGCGTCACCAAAATCGACGGCGAAGTGCTGTATATCGATAATCCTAGCCTCTTGCCCGACCCGCAGTACCGCGAAAAAATCGAGGAACCCTACGTGCAGGTGGACATGATTACGCCCGAGGAATTCGTGGGTCCGCTAATGGAGCTGAGCCAGAGCCGGCGGGGCGAATTCAAAGACATGAAGTACCTCACTAAGGGGCGAACCACGCTGATCTACGAGATTCCTCTGGCAGAAGTCGTAACGGATTTCTTTGATCAGATGAAGTCTCGATCGCGCGGCTATGCCAGCATGGAATACCAATTGATCGGCTACCGGGAAAACTATCTGGTGAAGCTGGATGTGATGATCAACAGTGAGAAAGTTGATCCCCTGGCGACGATCGTTCACCGAGACAAGGCATACTACGTCGGCAAAGCCCTGGTCGAAAAGCTCAAAGAGCTCATCCCCCGTCACCAGTTCAAGATTCCGATTCAGGCGGCGATCGGCTCCCGGATTATTGCCAGCGAACATATCCCCGCCCTGCGAAAGGACGTGTTAGCGAAGTGCTACGGTGGCGATATTTCCCGAAAGAAGAAACTCTTGCAGAAGCAGGCAAAGGGTAAGAAACGCCTGAAGGCGATCGGCACTGTAGACGTTCCGCAAGAGGCATTTATGGCAGTGCTGAAGCTTTAGGGCTGCCTGAGTCGCAAACCTTGAGCGAATCTAACAATTAAACCCGGGTCAAGTTGCCGAGCGATCGTCCGGACGCTTGCCCGTGTTTCGTACGTTCACCAGCTTGCTGAGAAACTCAAACCAGAAGGCAGCTCCCATTGAGATTGCCAGACCGCTTACGATCCAGCCGATAGCGCGCTTGAGCTGATTCCATAGTGGCATCCAGGGAGCCGGCTCTTCAGGCTTGCCGTCGCCGTTGCTGTCGATCGGCTTGATTGCCATTTGCTGCGATTGGTTTTCCTCGCCCCAGCCTAGCGGTAGTTGTGTCACATCCCCAACTGCTTGTTCGATACAGTTCACTGACGAATTAGTAGAAGCTGAGGAAGCTTCAGGTTCAGACGGAACAGCTTGAGCTTGGGCATAGGCGGGCTGCTCGAAAAATAGTCGGGAAACGGGAGCAGGCTCGGCGGGTGGAGCAACGGGAGCCGCCTCGGGGGCAGGTGGAATGACAGGCGGAGCAACTTCAGGCGCAGGGACGGGTTCAGGATTGGTGGCAGGAGCTGCTTCAGGGTTGGTAGGGGAAATCGGTCTGGGGCAGGATTGGGTGACGATTTCGGCAGAAGAGACAAGTGCCTGACGCAGCGTAGTGCTGGAGGCAAGTCGTTGGGCGATGTGAATCGTGTCGGCATTTGCGGCAAGGGCGATCGTCAATCCAATCAGGAAACCTACGCCCTTCGCATTGCGCTTATACACACCAGAGGCGCGCTCCATCGAGCGATCGAACCATTTCTCGACTTCCGTTTTGAACTGATACAGGTCGTCCTGAGCACGTCTTACTTCACCTTTAGCCTGAGTGGGGTTAATTTGGGCACGGTCTGCCAGCGCATTAAGACTGACTCGCACCGAGAAGGGAAGCGTCTGGGCAATCTGCTGAGCATCCCGATGAATTTCGTTGTAGAGGGCGATAATTTCCTGGTAGCCGGAGAGGTTTGGATTGCTTCTCAGCGATTCACTATCAGTAAACCGCCTGTATTTTTGGTCTACGTCCTGAAGGTCGCTGCGAAAGGCTTTCATGACCTGGGCAACGCTAGGTTGAAGCTGCTGAATCAGCTCATTGGTGTTGTGGTATTCGCCCTGAGGGTCTTCGTAAAAGACGAGCTGCCGAATTGAGACGAGTTGATTTGCAAAAGCATCAAAAGCTTCCAGATCTTCAGGGGCGATCGATCGAGCGCGGTTTGTGTCTTGAGATGCCGCCAGTTTTTTGCGGATCGCCTGCGCGTTGTTGACATACTCAACCAGTTCGCCGCGAATGAGGCTAATCGTCATTTCGAGGCTGAGCCGCTGATCGACAAAGGCTTTGAGGACGAGATGCAGTTTGTCGCTGAACTTATTAAAACCTGCATCAATAAAGCGATTGAGTTCCTGGCTTTTTCCCTGACTCTGATACCGTTTCACTGCATCTTCAATGTCAGAAATAATCTGATCCTGAACCAGGATTTGCAGATTTAGAGCGGTTAAGCGACGAGTGAACTGCGGAATGTTGAGGATTTCCAACAGTGTCGTAGCAAAGGTTTCAGACGGAATGTAGGATGGCTCGTTGCCCCGCTCGAGCGTCGTATTGCTCCTGCCTACAGTGACGACCGATCGCGTTACGCCACGAATCAAGCCTTCAAACCCTTCTCGCGCATCCTGACTGATGTTGCGAATCAAGGGGTCATTATAGATTTTCTGGGTAACAGCTTTTGCGCGATGGAGTTCTTCAATCAGCAGCGCATCCCGAAGTCGTCGCGAGATTTCAGATTTGATTGGAATCGTTGAACCTGTTTCAGTCACGCCATCACCGCTCACCAACCCTTTTGAGTCCAATGCCTGAACGATCGCCGCTGTCTGTTCTTCGGCAGTTCCTCTGAGCGTTTCGAGCTGGCTCTGGATCAGGTCTTGAATCGCCGGCTTATTGGGGTCAGAATCCGGCAGGAAACTCACTGTGTGCTGTGCAACCTCGGCAGGCGTTTGAAAAATTCCCTGGTTTGCCAGCTTCAGGTAATCGCCCTGCACAGAGCCATCTCCCATCAAGAGAATTTCGATCGACTTCTTCAGGTGGGCGGCTCGCCACTGCAAAATGGTCGCCAGGATCTCCTGGATTTCTGAAGAGAGCAGGCTAAGGATGAGGTAAATCAAAACTAGCCCGATCGCAACATCTACAATAAATGGCAGATTCATGACAGCAACTCACAAATTCAATACGAAGTAAATGCACTCTATCGAGAATGCCCCAGTGTAAGCGCTGGCAATCGGCGATGGGAAACTTGAAATACAAGTTAAAGCAGCGGAATCAAAGCTAAAATTTGCACATTTCAGCGGATCCAACGGGCAATGAATGGATTAATCGAGCTAGATCTGGTCAGGATGGGGTTTGCCCTGGGACTGGTGCTGATTGCGATCGCCCTATCTGCTTGGCAAGGGCTGGGATTGGCATGGAATCTTGCAGTCGCGACGGGACGAACGATCGTGCAGCTCACCGCAGTGGGCTACGTTCTGGAAATTGTGTTTGCCCTGAATAATCCGATCGCGGTGCTGCTGATTATCGCAGCCATGGCATCGATCGCCGCTGTCGTTGCCCGAAACCGAATCAGTAAAAAAATCCCGGCACTGCTTCCAGTGGTCGGGGGGTCAATTCTGCTCAGTACCGCTCTGACGCTGGCGTATGTGAATCTGCTAGTTCTGCGTCCCGATCCCTGGTTTGAGCCGCAGTACCTTGTGCCACTGGCAGGAATTTTGTTGGGAGGTGCGATGAATGGGGCGACGATCGGCGGAGAACGGTTTGTTAGTACACTCAACAATAGCCGCCAAGAGATTGAAACCCACTTGAGCTTAGGCGCAACTCCGCAGCAGGCAACTACCGCCTATCGCCGTGAGGCAATCAAAGCGGGACTAATCCCTGCCCTGAATCAAATGTTGGTCGTCGGAATTGTGACGCTGCCAGGAACCATTACCGGACAAATTCTGAGCGGCGTAAATCCGCTCGATGCCGCAGTCTATCAAATGCTGATTATGTTTATTCTGGCATTTGCAACCCTCTGCACCACATTTCTGCTGATTCAGGGACTCGATCGCCAATTCTTTAACCAAGCAGCCCAGCTTGTTACCCACTAAGCCTGGTTCAAGAACCTAATCAAGTTCCCGCCGTCCTTCTAAGGCTCTGGCAAGCGTTACTTCGTCGGCATACTCCAGATCGCCACCCATCGGCAGACCAAAAGCAATCCGGGTAACTTTGGTGAATGGCTTCAGCAGTTGACCGACATAGAGCGTTGTGGTTTCCCCTTCGACGCTAGGGCTGATCGCCAGAATTACTTCCTTGATGTCCTGCTTGCTGACGCGCCGCACGAGCTGCGTAATGTGAAGCTGATCGGGACCGATGCCATCCATTGGCGAAATCAATCCGCCCAGGACGTGATACTTGCCTTTGTATTCGCGGGTTTTCTCCAGCGCAATCACATCTCTAGAATCGGCAACCACACAGATTGTATTCGGGTCGCGATTGGGGGTGCGGCAAATTTCACAGACTGGCTCAGCCGACAGGTGAAAGCACACCGAACATAGCCCTACTTGCTGCTTGGCTTCAACAAGTGCCTGTGCCAGGGCATGAACTTCTGCCTCTGGTCTTCGTAAAATGTGCAGCGCGAGACGCTGTGCGGTTTTTGGACCCACACCGGGCAATCGCTGAAATTGCTCAATTAAACGAGCTAAAGGCTTGGTGTAAACCGTTGGATTTCCTCCAATGTTGCTCTATCTCGATCATAGCGATCGAGTCAACTGGTTGCGAGTAGGGATTTTTCGACCCTGAAACTGGAAAGTCGCGGGGAGAATTAATGCTCGATCGTCGCCATACTCCAGTCCGGGCGCAGATATTTCGCCTGCCGCAGATAAGGATGGTGAATTTTGACGAAGGGATCGGGCGTGTTGATGTGGATTAGGAAGCGAATACAGCGTTCCAGACTGCCCTCGACGTGCATCTGCTGCACATCCAGAAGCGGCACATCCTGCCAGTGTGGACGCTGACGGGCAACGGATGCGGGAAAAATTGCATCTAGATCGCGGGTGACAGAAAATGTGGCACTGATAATATCGTCAGGGTCGATGGGGTTTTGGCGTTCTAGCTCGTCCAGCAGTTCGGCGACAGCTTCCCGGATCGCCTCTACCGTGTTTTCTGAAACCGTTGTTGCCCCACGAATTGCCCTTACTTTCCAGCCCACGTCGATCGCCTCCTATGTTTCAACACGCTTCCAATCCCTTCGATTTGCCCGGCTACTCTAAAGGGGAACTGCTTCGCATGGCTCTTGTGTAAACAAAACAGCTCTGTACAGCTTTGTGCAAACAAAACAGCCCTGTGTAGACCAGACAATCGATCGCTTCATTCCATCAGGCTTCAGTTTAAAGTCTAATGGTCTGATGTCTACAATCTATCCTCCTCAGTTCTGCCTTGAAATGCCAAGGACTTAACTTAAAATTCACAACTTGAAAATTTACAGGCTGAATTGACAAGCTGAATTCAAGAGTCGAGTGCGATCATGCCCATGCTGTCTTCAGCAGTGTTTTATGAATTAGGGGCGAAACATCCATAGGGGCAGTCCGTTCGTTTCCATTTCAAACTCCAGCCAATTCAGCCCGCCGAGGAGGCCTTTATTTTGGCTGCGGCTTTGGCTTCGACCCGGCAGGAAGCGGCTGAGCCATCCCTTTTTGCGCTCCTCAATGTTGTGGAGCTGGGTTTTTTCGGGGTCGAGTCCGACTAGTTCGGCTGCCCAGCGACGCGCATCTTCTTCGGTTCCCAGGCGATCGACGACTCCTAGTTCTAGAGCCTGTTCTCCGGTAAAAATGCGTCCGTCAGCAAAGCTACGAACGGCATCCACACTGAGGCGACGACCTTCGGCAACTGTCTGGACAAACTGGTTATAGCTGGTGTCGATGAGCTGTTGCAGAATCTGCTGTTCTGGCTCGGTCAATTCGCGATCGAACGACAGAATATCTTTATAAGGACCAGATTTGATTACCTTAAAGGAAACGCCGACGCGGTCGAGCAGTCGTTCCAGATTATTGCCGCGCAGGATCACGCCAATGCTGCCCGTGATCGTTCCCGGATTGGCAACGATGTGTTCTGCGCCCATGCCAATATACACACCGCCCGATGCCGAAATATTGCCAAAGCTGGCGATGATCTTGGTTTTATTACGCAGCCGCTTCAGGGCACTGTAAATTTCCTGGGAGTCCCCCACCGTTCCGCCAGGGCTGTCGATCCGCAACAGCAGAGCGGGGAATTTCTTTTCTTCGACTGTTTTTAGGGCATCGAGGACATACTTACGGGTTGCACCTGCGATCGCGCCTGAGACTTCAATTCGTGCAATTTGCTTGCGAAACCGGGGCTTAAAGAGCCGAAT
>NZ_JACJOR010000111.1:0-7044 GCF_014695615.1 Leptolyngbya sp. FACHB-711 | reverse complement strand
TCCCTTTTATGCAGCGAATTTCCGCACTAGGGCTGGATCTGGGCAGAAAGCGAATCGGGGTTGCAGGCTGTGACGGAACTGGACTGATTGCAACCGGCTTGACCACGATCGATCGCCGCTCGTTTGCGGAGGATGTGGCACGGCTTCAAAAGCTGGTACTAGAGCGGGAGGTACAGCTTCTGATAATTGGCTTGCCTTACAATATGGACGGCAGCCTGGGAGCGCAGGCAAAGCAGGTGCAAAAATTCGCCGCTCGCCTCTCTGCTGCCCTCAATTTGCCCATTGAATTTGTCGATGAGCGTCTGACTTCAGTACAGGCAGAAGAGCTATTACGCGCCGAGCGACAAGATTTTTCTCGCAACAAAGGCTTGATCGATCGCAAAGCAGCGGCTATCATCCTGCAACAGTGGCTCGATATTCGCCGCAGCCAAAAAAGAAACTCCCTTAACTCCCTTGAATTGGATCAAGATTAAAAACCTTCGCATTTTTTCTGCTTTTATCTCTTGTTCAGGCAGAATTTGACGCAAGACCTAACCTCAGAAAGGTATAAGGAGAAGGGATAAAGAGTAGAAGTTAAGCAAACGCTCAAATTGGATTCAAATTGGAACTTGAAATGGACGATGTACCTACACTAAATCTACTGGATGAAGACGGACAGCCCGTACTTTGCTACGTCGAGCGATCGCTCAATGCAAAGGGCAAAGAGTATGTGCTGCTGCGTCCGGTAGATGCCCCCGTTGAAATTTTTGCCTGGGTGGGGGATGAGGAAGAAGAAGAAGACGAAATGCTGCTAGATGTGGACGATGCCGAGCTAGACGAAATCATGCCCACGGCAAAAGCAGTTTTAGCAGAGCAAGATTTAACCCTGCATCGGACTGCCCTGTCACTGATTGCAAGCGGTAATCTACCGGAGTTTAGTGAGGAAGACGTGATTACGCTGGATATTGAAGGCGATGAGGGTCAGGTCAACATGGAGCAGTTCCAGCAGCTTGCTTCGTTCTTCCATGAAGAGCAAGAGTATGTGGTCTGTACCCCGCTCGATCCTTTCCTGTTTATCGCTCGCCTCAACGCTGCCGGACAGCCTGAACTGCTGACCCCTGATGAACTGGTTGCGCTCCAGCAACTCGACGAATTCAAGGAGATGCAGCTTGAGCTGGAACAGCTTGCCGATGAATTTGACGATGAGGAGCTAAATTAACGCATGGTCAAGGCTTCCCGCATTCCTAGGGTGTTGTTCTACTTACTGCTATTGCCGATCGTTCTAGGAATTGGTGCATGGCAAGGATGGTCATGGTGGAGCTGGGCAAGTGCGCCCCCTGTCGGAACTCAGTCTGGAACTGCTGCGAAGCCTGACTCTAGTAAGCCCCAAACCGTTCAAATTCAAATTCCTGAAGGAACCTCAGCGCAACAAATCGGAGAAGACCTCCACGCTGCCGGGCTGATTCGATCGCTGACTGCCTGGAACCTCTGGTCACGATGGCTGAGCCAGCAGGACAAAACGGGCAGCTTCCAGGCTGGGACTTATGAGCTATCTACCGACCAGGCCATGACGGCGATCGCTGACCAGCTCTGGCGGGGCGATGTGGTGCAGAGCAGCTACACGATTCCCGAAGGCTGGTCAATACAGCAAATGGCAGCCTATTTTGAGGAGCAGGGTTATTTCTCAGCCCCGGCGTTTCTGGAAGCGGTCAAGCAAATTCCTCGCGATCGCTATCCCTGGCTGCCTGAAAATCTGCCTCATCTGGAGGGATTTCTATATCCCGATACCTATCAGTTTGGGGGGGATCTCACGCCTCAGCTTGTGATCGACCAGATGCTCGATCGCTTTCAGCAGGTCGGACTGCCGCTTTATGAGAAGGTACAGGGGCAAACCAAGTACAGCCTGCTAGAGTGGGTGACGCTTGCCAGCATTGTTGAAAGAGAAGCGGTGGTTAGCTCAGAACGCCCGACGATCGCTGGAGTGTTTGCCCGTCGCCTGCAGGAGGGAATGACGCTGGGAGCCGATCCCACCGTGGAATATGGGCTGGGCATTCGCCAGACTGCCGACCAGCCATTGACCCTCGATCAAGTCCGTACCCCTTCTCCTTACAATACCTATATCAATCCTGGCTTACCGCCGACGCCGATCGCTAGTCCGGGCGTTGCCAGTCTCGAAGTTTCCCTCAATCCACCGGATACTGAGTATCTGTACTTTGTTGCCCGCTACGACGGAACGCACGTCTTCAGCCGCACCCTAGCAGAACATGAAACAGCCCAGGCAGCAATTCACGATGGGCGAGAAAATCTTGCTCCGATGGCTTCACCCTCACCTGCAAATTCTGCTCCGGCGGCATTGTCTTCGCCTGCAAGTCGCCCTCAAACGAAGCCTCAAAGTAGCCCTTAGTCAAACTAGATTCCTGAGAGCGTTAGATTAAGAAAGGGAAGGATGAGAGAAATCCTGATTCTGTTGTTCTGGTCAGGCGTGCGCTAGATTGACTGAAGTGATTTGCATTGCTCTATTTTTGTTTCTGGAACCCGTACTATGTCCTGGGGTAAATTATTGCAGCCCGATTTAATTCTGGGCAATTCGATTCTGGCACTGACTCCTGAAGTGCTTCAGCGGCATCAGCTTCAAGGCTTAGTGCTGGATGTAGACGAAACCCTTGTCCCCATGAGTATGGCAGAAGCTTCAGATGAGCTGTGTCAGTGGGTGAATAGCATACGATCGGTTGCCTCGCTCTGGCTCGTGAGCAACAACCTGAGCGAAGCCCGAATTCGCCGCATTGGAGAATCACTCAATATTCCTTATATTCTGGGAGCCAGAAAACCGTCTCGTCGGAAGCTGCGGCAGGCAGTCACCGCGATGAATTTGCCGATCGAACAGGTGGCAATGGTGGGCGATCGGCTATTTACCGACGTGCTGGCAGGTAACCGCTTGGGAATGTTTACGATTTTGGTTGAGCCGATGGTGAACCCGATGAAGGCAGAACGGCGTTATCTGGTGCGAGATATGGAAGTTTGGTTCTCGCAATTGCTAGGCGTGTCGATTCATGAACTGCAACAAACCATGACTCATTCGGACAAGTCTTAATATTCCTTCGTTGATGCTAAAGAAAAAGTTAAGTCACCTATTATTTTTTTTGATCCCTGCTAATCTAGGAATAGCTCAAATGGGGTCAGCGAATATAAAGACCCTAACCCTTAAATCCCTGTAAATACTTTGATAGAACGACCAGTCTTTCTTACCGAAGGGCTGGTGTTCTACTTTCTGGCGTTTTTCTTTTAGCATTATTTACGCTATATCAAACGCTATTCAACACGCTATTCAAAAGGTCCACGAGTTACACCCAGGCGATTTTGCAGTTTAAGCTTGCGCCAGAGCTGTGCCCCGGTCATTTTGCCCTGAAGCAACTGCTGATAGCAGTCGATCGTCTGACGCACCTGATCCGGTGTTTCGTTCACAAACTCCAAGCGGAACGATCGCACCCCCAACCCGATCAAGCGCTGCATATATTCCGCTCCGGTTTGCGCTGTACCGTTAAACACCGTGTTGCGACAGCCTGCATCTGCCTGAAGCAAATGCTCTGTGCCCACGCGGTCGCGCAGCTTCACTTCTGCTTTTTCGCAGGGACGACCGCAGTTTGTAAAATCTGTTCCCTCAGAGAGAAAGGCGCAAAAGACGCAGTGTTCCATGTGAAACATCGGGATGTGCTGGTGAACCGTCACTTCCAGCCAGTTTGGCGGGCAAGTGTGAAGCAGGTCTTCGAGCTGTGAAATATTCAGGTCATAGGAAGCCGTTAGCCGTTCCAGACCGTATTGCATCCAGTAATCTGCCGTCAGCGCGTTCGCCACGTTGAGTGAGAAATCGCCAATCCGTCGCTGGTCGGCAAAATACTTCAGGTGGTCATAGTTTCGCACCAGATAGCCGTCTGCCTCAGACGATCGCACCTGCTGAAGAATCCAGTTTTCTCCCGGTTTTGTGATTCGCGGCGGCGCGACAAAAATCTGAGGCGGCAGGCGGTTTGCTGCTGGAGAGTCTGCGATTGGGAAACTCCGTACCATCTGCACTGCCTGACGATAGGCGTGGGGATCTTCCAGTTCGCAGTAAATTAGCTTGCTACCGGATTCCAAAACTGCCTCTAACTGCCCCAAACGACGCACCAGCGGAATCAGCGTTGGAGTCGTCACAGGCGTTGCGATCGGCTTTAGCAACAAATTAGACAACGTTTGATCAGCATTGAGCTGCCAACGATGGGGCTGGGTGCGCTGCTGTTCAAGCTGAGACACTATCTCGCGGCGCAGGCGGTTCAATTCGCTCATAGGCAGCATTAAATTGCCTTGGAGATAGCTCATCAGTTCGCCTAGACAGAACGGTGTATTGCCCAACCGCCCAAACTGCTCGCGTAGCCGATCGAGCGTCAACGGCTGTTTTTCCGCAGCGACGAGCAACATCGCAGACTCAACCTGCACAATCTGCCCCTGCTGATCACGAGCGATTACGGTCAACGAGCGACCCAGTTCCCCCTGCACTTCCAGATCGATCGATCGCTGAAATCGAGGCGTTTCTCCCGCATAGGTTTGGCGAAGCTGCCGATCGAGTTCCGGGTCGCTGGTTTTCCAAAGTCGATCGCCTGCATGAATTCGCCGCCAGTTCAAATCATTCCGCCCAAAGGTAAGAATGGCCTCTGCTCCGCGCTGCTCGACGGCATAGATGCGTCCGCCTTCTTCTTTTTGTTCCGGGTGTCCGCTATCAAAGACCACGCCATCTCCGGGCTTTACGGGAGCTTCTAGCGTCAGCATGATTTGCTCCGGGCGAATTTTTGTCACTTGTCCCAGATAAACGCCGCGCTTTTTGCCGAATCGAGCGTGAACGAGTTCTTGATTGTTAATGCCCTGCAGCCATCCGGTCGAAAGCCCACGTGAAAAAGACATTTCCAGGTTATAGCGATCGGAATCTGAATAGAAATTAGTCTGCGTTTCTGTAAGCGACTCCATGACGCGATCGAGTGCCTGTCGATAAGTGCGCGTCACGTTTGCCACATATTCAGGAGCTTTTAAGCGTCCTTCGATCTTTAGGCTGCTGATGCCTGCTTTCACCAGATCGGGCAGTACCTCCAGACCCGAAAGATCCTGCGGACTAAGCAAATATTTTCGATCGCCCAGATTCACCTGTTCTCCATCTGCAATCAGCTCGTAGGGCATCCGACAGGCTTGCGCGCACTCGCCCCGATTTGCCGATCGCCCACCCAAAGCCTCGCTGGTGAGGCATTGCCCTGAATAAGCAACGCAGAGTGCCCCATGCACAAACACTTCCAGCGGCAGGGAGATTTGCCTTTCGCCAAGCTGCTGCTGAATCTTGCGAATTTCCTTCAGCGAACATTCCCGCGCCAGTACCACCAGTTCGCAGCCCAGGTCTCTGGCAAACTCTACCCCGATCGCGGTTGTTACCGTCATCTGCGTCGAAGCATGAATCGGAAAATCGGGCGACAAATGGCGAATCAGCCGACAGATGCCCACATCCTGCACGATCGCTGCATCCACTCCTGCGGCAATAATGCTGCGAAGATACTGCTCTGCCTCGCGTAACTCCTGTGGAAAAATCAGCGTATTCAGCGTCACATAGCCCTTTACGCCGCGCCGATGCAAAAACGCCATCAGTTCTGGCAGATCTGCCTCGGTGAAGTTTTCTGCCCGCATTCGCGCATTAAACCGATCGAGCCCAAAATAAATTGCATCTGCGCCGTTTTCTACCGCAGCTTTGGCACATTCCCAGTTGCCTGCGGGAGCAAGAATTTCGGGTCGTCTGAACTGGGCAGGCGTGGGAGAAGTCAGGAATTGCAGGTCAGCCATCATAGCAATCGATCGCGCTTCGATGAGACAGGTCTTCTGCCATCATATCGAGTCAGTCTGCTCTGTGGTGACTGCTGGGTAGCGGCAGTTCGTTCTGAAGGGCTGGCATCAGTTCCAAACTATCTTGCAGGCAATGCTGAAGAAAATCGAAAAAAGGTCTTGTCAAATTCGGAAAGCTACTGCTATCTTTATAAAGGTGCTGAAGCCGGACGCGGGCTATTAGCTCAGGTGGTTAGAGCGCACCCCTGATAAGGGTGAGGTCCCTGGTTCGAGTCCAGGATGGCCCATACGGCGAGGCACTGTAAAACACAAGGGGGTTTAGCTCAGTTGGTAGAGCGCCTGCTTTGCAAGCAGGATGTCAGCGGTTCGAGTCCGCTAACCTCCATCGGTTCCAGGGTTTAAAACGAAGGGCTTCCCTAAATTTTCCCTAGATTACAATTAAATAAAAGCTGTCTATCTCAATCGGCGCAATTCTTTCAGCCTCTAGCCAAAGCGAGGTTGCATTTTGGTGAGCGTAATTTGCAATAAGTATTTATATAGATCAAACTGCGGACACCGTTTCAGGTGATACGTTTTGTCTTAGCTCCACGGCTAATATCTCTTGATTGGGGTGCGGCTAGAATTTAGGGGACGTTACACTCATGGCACTGCTCGATCGTGCCCTCCCTCCAAATGGCGCGTACTTGGACACCAGAAGATCGACAGAAACACTCTGAGTTAATGCGATCGAAACTACTTGCCCGTGAATGGGAGCCGTGGAAGCATACGGTCGATCGATCGCAGCAAATGCGCTGGCGGCTGCAAGGTGGGCATAGTCCCGATGCAAGCTAAATTCGGTAGATGATTATGGAGAATAAACGCAGATGCCCAGATAGACACTAGAAACTCGTCAGAAGCAAGCTGAGCTAATCCAACAAGTCAGACCTTGTAGCCAATCGACCGGACCAAAAACTTGCCAGGGCAAGCGGCGATCTCTGGTGGTGACGGTCTGAGCCGACTATCCCTATTAATCTCACTTAGTGATTGGGTGAAACCAAGCTGTATTCTTGGCACCATCGTATTCAGTTCTGATTTGGTTCTTGCAGCATGGGCAATCAATAGGTATGCCAGTGTGCGGAATATGAACATCCTTGCCACAGTAAGGGCAATTGTCTGCTAGGAATAAAACAAATTCTTTAAGGAAGGCAGCAAGTAATCCCAATATCAAGATAGAGA
>NZ_JACJOR010000110.1:0-6944 GCF_014695615.1 Leptolyngbya sp. FACHB-711 | reverse complement strand
CAGTTAATGGATTGGATGGACACCTTCCAGATTCTTCCAATCCCAGACCTGAAAGCAGCTTGATGGGACTTGAATCTCTTTTCTTCTGCCGTAGTAACAAAAGAGGGATAATTTGTTGAGACAAGAGACTACTACCAAGTGTATCAATATGAAGAACTACAAAGTAAGCTGATTGTCCTTTTACACAGAAGCTACTGTGAGGTTTTTGTATATTTACTTCATGCAAATACTGGCAATATTTCATCTTCAATGTCCAAATTGGGTTATGTGCTGAAAGAATTAACTGCTATGCTGTTGATGTAAATTTCTATTCTGTAGGAGAAGAGCAAATGTCATCTTCCGAAAAGGCTAAAAAAAATCTAGACGAAGCCTTCAAAGCTTGTAATGCTGGAGAGTTTGATAAAGCTATACAACTATGTGAGGTAGTAAAACAGCTTTATGAAAATGAGGGAGATACTGAAGGGCAGGCGGCTTGTCTCATTAATATTGGTAATATTCTTTGCGCTCAAGCAATAAAGAACTATTACCAGCAAGGAATTGCTTTACTGCCTAGCGAGAACCGTCCTACCGAAAATAATTTATTTAATTTTGATGAGGCATCGTGGTATTTAATAGAAGGAGAAGAAGGACCCCCTGATGAGGCTCCCGGTGGGGTGGGTAGACCTGTAGGTAAGCCTAGACGTAGACCTCAAAGACCCCGATTCAATTAATTTTAGGGTTTGAATGAACAGCAGAAGAAGTCCTATTGCTGAAGATACTCTAGCCTAGTTAGAAGTTATGTGAAGGTATTTAATGTTGCTTCGATTATTGCAATCCTCTCTTGCGGCTTAGCTACTGTAACCTATGCTGCTGAGAATTACCCGCCTGCTTCCAGTAAGCCGGCCCCTCTCACTCAAGCTCAAGTAGATACGCTATTTCATGCAGGAGTGCGGCAATATTCAAACGGACAGTTTCAAGTTGCATTAAAAAGTCTTCAAGCTGCTCTCTACAATTATCAAATTCTTGGTGATCGTTCTGGGGAGTCATCAACTCTAATTAATTTGGGATTAATTCACTATTCTTTGGCGCAGTATGATCAGGCGTTGACTTGTTACCAACAAGCGCTAGTTATTTCGCAAGCAGATCAACTTCGTTCTAATGAAGCAAACGCTTTATATAATTTAGGTTTGCTCTATGCAAATTTAGGTCAGCTCGCTCGAGCATTAGAGTTTTATCAGCAAGCTTTAGTTATTCTACGGGAGATAGGTGACCTTATTGGAGAAGCTACAACCCTACTCAACATGGGTTATTCATACGATTTGCTTGGTGAATATGTTGAAGCAGAAAACTTGTATCAGCAAAGTTTAACTGTGGCGAACACAGCAAATGATCGCATTAGTCAAGCCTACGCTCTCAATAATCTGGGTTATTTATCCTACCGCTCAAAACAGTTTGAGCTTTCGCTGGCTCTCCTGAGACAAGCCTTGCTTCTGTTTGAAGAAATTGGGGGTCAGGTTGGAGAAATCTACACTCTTGATAGCTTAGGGCAAGTTCACGTTGGCTTGAAGCAATTCGACCGGGCTTGGGAGTTTTACCAACAGGCGTTGGTAGTTGCAACTGCAATCGGAGATCGTGCTTCTAATCGCCTAACTCTCAGCAACATGGGTAGTCTCCTCGTCCAACAAAATCAACCTGAACTTGCCATCGTCTTCTACAAACGATCGGTTAACATTACCGAAGAAATCCGGCGCGGAATTCAAGGATTGCCGATCGAACAGCAGCAATTCTACACGAATACGATCGCAGACACCTATCGAAAATTAGCGGCTTTATTAATTCAGCAGGATCGGATTTTAGAAGCGCAGCAGGTCTTAGATTTGCTGAAGGTGCAAGAAATTCAGGACTATTTGCGGCGAGGCGTTCGCGGTACAGAGCAGACGTTGCAGGGAGTGTATCTCTGGGAGGCAGAGCAGCGGGTCTTTGCGTCCTTTGAAACCCTGTTGCAGCAGGGACGACGACTTGCTGAACTCGAAGCCATTCCACCAGAAGATTTAACCCCGGAACAGCGAGCAGAACTCATCGAACTTGACCAGAAAAGTAGACAAATTCAAGCTACTTTTAATCGTTTTGTTGATCTGCCCGATGTACAGGCAGCCCTGCAACGCCTCCGACTCAACGCTCGTCAAGTCTTCGATCTAGACAATCTCGATCAGCTTGGGTCAAATCTGGAGCAGCTTCGTCCCGATGCCGTCCTCCTCTATCCCCTGGTGCTAGACGATCGCCTCGAACTTGTCATTCTCTCGCCCAATCTTGAGCCACTGCACAAAACCGTTGACGTCACGCGAGTTGAACTGAATCAGACCATTTCCGATTTCCTGCGCGACCTGCAAAACCATGAATCCGATCCCAAACCCAACGCCGCCAAGCTCTACAACTGGCTGATTCGCCCGATCGAATCCTTCCTGCACGAATCTGGAGCGAAGGTGATCATCTATGCGCCCGATCGCCAGCTACGTTACATCCCCCTCGCCGCACTCCATAACGGTCAGCAATGGTTTGTCGAAAACTATCAAATTAATCAAATTACTGCCGTCAGCCTGACGAACTTAAATACACCCCCTCGCCCCAACCCCCGCATTCTTGCAGGCGCATACTCCGAGGGTCGCCATCTGATCGCTCGTCGCAGCGGAGAATCCCCCATACCCTTCAGGGGCTTACCCTTTGCCGGAGTGGAAGTTCAGACGATCGCCAGCCTCTTTCCGGAAACTCGCCAACTTATTAATCAGGAGTTTACCGAGGCTTCTACGCTGCCATTTCTAAATAGCTATAACATTGTTCACTTTGCTACCCATGCCATCTTCACCACCGGCTCTCCCGAAGATTCCTTTATCGTCATGGGCAATGGAGATACGATCGATCTGAGTGAGATTCGCACCCTGCGTTTACGCAATGTGGACTTAATGGTACTGAGTGGCTGTCAAACGGCAGTGAGTACACTCAACATGGGACAAGAACTGGGGGAGGGCATAGAAATCCTGGGATTTGGCTATGAGGTGCAGAACTCTGGCGCAAGAGCCACGATCGCCTCCCTATGGTCAGTGGATGATGGTGGCACAGAAGTGCTCATGAGCCAGTTTTATGCCCTCCTCCAGCAAGCCAACCGCTCCAAAGCCGAAACGCTTCAGCAAGCGCAAATCGCGCTAATTCGAGGACAGGGGAATCTTCAGCTGGAGAACGCCCTCATTCGAGAACGTAACGCAGGGAATTTGCCCGAAATCAGCGCACAGCAGTTAACCCATCCTTACTACTGGGCACCGTTCATTCTAATTGGGAATGGACTGTAGAAATATTAGACCGATCGAGAAATGATAGAACCAGAGTGATCAGGTCTGGCTACGCTCTATCTCATGGCTGCTCTCACCCGTTCTACTTGCTTTGGTGCTTTAATCTCATCAAAGTGCTGGATGGCTCTCTCAAAACTTCTGCTGCACTCCTCCATTTGATTCATTTCTTGATAAGTCAATCCCTGTTGATAGAAAGCTTCAGCCAGATCGTGCTTTGCACCCAGTGCGCGGGCAATCTCGATCGCCTCAGCATGATATTGGAACGCCTCATCAAATTGTTGCTGCTGGCGGTAAATTTCGGCTTTGCAGCTATAGGCTTTGCCCTTCGCCTGCGGATGTAAGTTCTTGTCCGCGCAGGCAATTGAGCGATCGCAGAGCAGGAGTGCTTTTTCCCAATATCCAAGGGTATTGTAGGTTTGCGCCAGATAGGACAGGCGATACTCGGTGAGCCAGGACGGAAAATTCTGGTCCAAGAGCGGCTCGCAGCGGCTGTAGAGATAATCAGCGATCGCCCTTGCTTCCTCCGGTTGCCCTAGATAGGACTGCAAAAAGGCAATGTAGAACAAGAAAGATAGACTGTACTTCTCGCAACCGAGGGGTTGGCAGAGTTTCAGGGCAGTCTCCAGCGTAGAGAGGGCAGTTTCCAGTTCCCAGAGTCCAATTCTGCAAATTCCTGTGGTCAGCAGTGCATTGCTTTCGATGAGCTTCAATTTGGTCACAATCTCACTAGTCGGGACAGTGTGCTGGTGTTGGGCAAGCGCAGCATGAGCGAGATTTCTTGCGTTCTCACAGTATTGCAACGAGGTATGAATATTACCAGTCAGCCAGTTAATTGCACCCAAGGTGTGATAAAGCTTCGCTTTGCGGTGTGCCTGTTCCATGCGTTGCTGCGGGTGAAACGAGGCTTCTATCGGCAGTCGATCGACCACGTTGAGGATGGCATTGGTCATCTGTTTCAGCAAACCGCGTTTGTAAAATGATCGCCCCAGCGATTCATTGGTGCCGTCCAGATTGGGACGTTTGGCCTGGAGCGTATCGGCAGCGGCGATCCAGTCATTCACTTCAAGGTAGTGATAGTAGGCTTCCAGTGCCCCAAAAGCATCTTCGGAAGATTTAACGCTGGTGATGCTTTGGCTGAAATAGTTTGCCACTTCGCGGTTTGCCCGTTCCCAATCTCCGGTGGCACGCAGGCGTTCAATGGCTTCGTGGCGGATTACAGGATGTAGCCAGTATCGACTCTTATGACACACCAGCAGCGATCGCTCCTGTAAGGACATCACCACACGATGGCACTGAGATTTTTCCACATCCCATAGCAGACATAGCACTCCGTCGATAGATACGGAAGGCACATCCTGATAGCGATAGCAGCCCAACCGACACAGCAACCTGTGTTCTTCGTCGCTCACTTTTTTCAGACGATCGAACTGAGTGTTGATTAAAACACTCAGTTCACCGGGCAGGGAATTCTGATTCTCTTTCCAATAGGCTGCTGCATCTTTTTCATATTCGCGAATAATGGTGCTTCTCAAAATCTGCATAGCTGCAGCATTACCGCCATAGAACTGCTGCATCATGGCGATTGCAGCGGTGGACTGAATCTGCCGCTCCTGAAAAAACTGCTGCCACGCTTCTGGATCAATTCCTTTCAGCGAGTAATGCTCGACCTGAACAGTATCCCGCAAACGCTCTCTGCTGGTGATAAAGGTCAGACAATTGATTTCTGGATCGGTTAAAACCCGCAGTAAATCTAAATAGCGTCGATGGGGTTCGATCAGTCTACCGCTACCGTCCAGAGCAGTTTCAAAATTGTTGATCAAAATGCCCACACGACGGGAGGAATGACTGAGTTGATATCGCAAGCGATCGAGCGTAATGCCAAACTCTCGCCCCGGTTCCTCGTCAAAGTATCGGCGCAGCCATTCTTCAACCAGGCTCTCCACGGAAGTAATATTTTCTGGCTCCATCGCCATCCATTTCTTCAGAATCGGCTCCAAGCCCTGGGACTTAAGGAATTTTCGCGCCAGAGTGGTTTTGCCAATCCCGCCCCTTCCCTGAATCACAATCAACTTTGCACCCTGATCCACCCACTCATTTAAGTTCGCGATCGCCCTTTCCCGACCCACAAAATCAGCACTGGAGTGGGAGTTCACCCGATTCGCCAGGTCATAATCAACTTTGGGCTGAGGCTGTAATTTAAACGCCTGAAACAAACAGCAAATGGATTTGGAATCGACCCCGACCTTACCCTCAAAAATTTTGCGAATCGTCGTTTGATCCAGCCCAGTTGGTTTAACATGGCAGGTTAAGTCCCTGATGCACTCCTGCGTGCAGCGAATGCCACGATCGTTTTCCCACTGCCGGACAGCGTGCTGAAGTCGCTGTAATCCCGTTGCGGTAAGAACGTGACCCCGATCGCGCTTCTTTTTTGACATAAGCAGGATTGGATAAGCGATGCAGCACCGATGCGAACCTGTCAAGTGCCTGAGTCGCTTTTAGCTAAATTTTAATATTAAGTTTACACGAACTTTCTGTTGACGCAATATACAGCCAGGTATTTTCTTTGCGGAGTTTTGCCAATTCTTAGCCAAAAATGGCAGGTGGCTGACTATTTGGTAGACAACCAATCGAAAAGACGCCGTTCTGACAGACAGGTTGTACGATAATTGGTAGTAATCAGGGCATGATGTAACGAAACTCTGGCTCCGTTTAGGTTGGGCGCGGGTTTCACTCAAAATGCTTATTGGACACCTTCTATAAATCTTCTTTATAGGATGCCTCACCTATGAGCAAGCAGAACGGTCATGAGGGGGCGAATCAATATGAGACAAATCATGGAACGAATAACGGAGTAAATAGGTATGGAACGAATAAATACGACGAGGAACAGCAGCGATTGTGGCAGCAGCTCCACGATGTGCTGGAGCAGCTTAAAGCCGATCTAGAAGCCACCCATGTTGAACTGGCGCAGGGGTTGCAGATTAGCCGTCAGCCGCTTGTGTCGTTTATGCAGGCTCCAGAGAAGCGCAGTTTGCCGATTCATCGCGCCAATCTGGTTAAGCTGTGGGATTTCCTCACCGATCCCGCCCTACTGGAGCATAAGAAGATTTCTGAGACCGCTAAACAAAAGCGCCATCAGTTTCGGCAGCAGGGAGCCGATCGCCTGTTAGAAGCTGCCGGGTTCTGCCCTGTCTCTCAGCCCAATTTTTCACCGCTTAATCGATCTAGTCGGGAGCAGCAAATTCAGCGCATTACGTCGATGCTGGCAAGCCTACCTGACATCGGATTTGCCAACTTTAATAGCTTGATTAACGATCTGGAAGCCGTGGTGCGATCGCGGGCATTCCCTTATGTCACGCTGATGGCGGCAAATCAAAGTATTGGTTTAACGCATCAGTCGATCGCCGAGCGCATTCAATTTCTGTTCTCTGAACCGCTTCAGTCAGAGATTCTCAATCCAGCGGTGCTGAATCAGATTAAGAAGTTCTGGACAGTAGCGTCGGCGTCGGGGGATTTTGAGCTAACCAACGCAGAACTATTTGAGCTGAGCCTTTGTATTCTCAATTACGAAAAGCTAAGCAAAACATTCGATCCCTACATCAAGATCAAAGTGCAGCAGTG
>NZ_JACJOR010000011.1:0-2214 GCF_014695615.1 Leptolyngbya sp. FACHB-711 | reverse complement strand
GTAGTATTTGCGACAAGTGGCTGGACGATTGCCCAGGCGTTTAGCGGTGTTTTTGATAGCTTCGGTAACGTTCTTTTTGGCCTGCGTTTGAGAAGAAAACAGTCCGATCATGTGCAGTTCTTGCAGGGCATGAACCGTGCCCATCCAGGTACGAAAATCTTTGGCAGTGAAGTTCTCTTGGGTAATCTCGTAAAGATAGTCGTTTACGTCTTTAGAGTCGATCGTCTGACGTTCACCGTTTTCGTCGATGTATTGAAATAATTCTTGCCCCGGTACATCACGACAGGATTTAACAATGCGGGCTAAGCGTCGATCGCCTAATTCAATTTCGTGTTCTACACCGCTTTTTCCGCGAAAGTGAAATACAATCTTCGTGCTGGTGACTTCGATATGCTCATCACGCAGCGTGGTGAGTCCAAAAGAATCGTTCGTTTGGGCATATTCTTCGTTGCCCACTCGGATCAGGGTTTTCTCTAAAAGCTGAACTACAGTTGCCAGCACTTTTTCACGGCGCAGACCGGGCAGGCGCAGATGGCGATCAGTTTGTTCGCGAATCAGGGGCAACGCCTGAGCAAAGCGCACCATGCGATCGAATTTAGTTTGGCTGCGGATTTTGCGCCAGTCAGCGTGATAGCGATACTGTTTGCGTTCTTTTGCATCGCGTCCGGTTGCTTGCAAGTGTCCGTCGGGTAATGGACAAATCCAAACGTCTGTCCAAGCGGGCGGAATAATTAATGCTTTGAAACGCTCTAGTTCTTCAGGATCCTGAATTGGACGACCATCTACGCCAAGATACACAAATTCATCTCCCGATCGTTCTCGACGAATGCCGGGAATGGTATCGCTAACATAGCGTAAACCAACTGCTTTAGCGGACTCGATCGGACTGATAGTAGATTCGGCGCTCAACATAGATTCTGATCCAAAAGATTCTGCCCTAAAAATTAGAAACAGGGCTAGATGCGCGATGCAATCTGCCCCTTTGTCGCTTTTTGGGAGGTAAGTTGAAACGTTAAAACGAGTTTGTGGTACAGCCTCGATCGAACGAATCAGTTTGGTGTTTTTGATGCTTAACCGACCGTCACCTGGCTGGTATCAACATTTGTTGCACCACTTACTCCACGGGCAACAGACGTCATTTTTTGCACGATTTCCTGATTTGGGGCTTTTCCTTTCAGAACAACCGTGCCGCCTGTTTGAGCCACATAAACCGTGTCAATGTCATCAATGCCCGGATCTTGGTCAAATGCCAGCGCAACTCGCTTTGCCAGACCGCTCTGATCGTATTCCCCGTTCAAGCCAACCCGCTCCGGAGGAATTGATTCCTGACCGCCTTGAGCTGCCGTTGCTGCATTACCGCCTTGAGCTGCCGCTGCTACATTTGCTTGAGGCTGAGCCTGAGCTTGATTTTGCTGAGGCTTCTGAGCTCCGAATAATCTTTGTAGCCAACCCATTGGCTGTATCTCCTCAAAATGATGTTCACTATCCGTCCGCAGACGATACTTTTATTAGAAACAATTCATTGCAGTCAGCAATCGATCTAGAGACATAGGGAGTTTTTACCCCCTTATCTCGCTGCTTGAATCCTGCTTGAATGCTTTTTGATCATGCCTGATCTAAGCAAAGCGAAAGAAAACTGCAAGGCGAAAGAAAACCGATCGCCTTAGTTCGAGCAATAATTAGTTCGAGCGATAATCTGCATCTCGCCAGCAGCGAGGCAGCTCTTCTCCAGAAGGAAAAACTAGCGTGTCTTTCCCAATTTCTTCGGGCGGCTGTTCTTCCTGACCTTCCTGAATTCTGCCTTTAATCGTGTCGTGCGACGGGTTAATTAGCTCTTCTGTATCCATCACTTCGATTAATACACCCGTTTGTTTGTCTTGTAGAATCATTGTTTTAAGTTGAGATCTTTACTTTACTTTGAAAGTAACGAATGAAAGAACGGCTTATCCTCTATCAAGAGGGACAGTTTCCATAAACAGGTACCGAGAAATTGGAGAAATTGGATAAGTCCCAGGAAAGAAATCCGCTCAACGATGAGCAGACTTCCCTCGCAGGAAGGACGGTTGACGAAAACAGAATTCGATACGGTAAGGAGTAAGTTCGGTGAGAAGTGAGTCCCTGCAACGTTACCCTTGCTGAATCGGTTTCTTGCTGAATCAGCAGAACGACTTTGTGAGAACTGCTCTGTGACCAGAAGCCTGCGACTAAAGGCTT
>NZ_JACJOR010000109.1:0-14069 GCF_014695615.1 Leptolyngbya sp. FACHB-711 | reverse complement strand
AGAAATCCATCTGGGGTCGGTTTAGAGATTCTGCTTCCATGAATCCCTAATTTTTCCTAATCTTAAGTCGGGATGACAGGATTTGAACCTGCGGCATCCTGCTCCCAAAGCAGGCGCGCTACCAAGCTGCGCTACATCCCGAAGTTGCTTTTCTATTGTACCTTTATTGGGGACCGAAAAGCGGTATTGCGCGATGTGCCGATCGAAAATCTTTTACACGGTTTTCCTGATCCAATATTCCCCAAAACCCAATCGCATCGTTAAATGGAGATCAGCAGTCCTTTGCAGTAGCCATTGCGACAAAATTGCAAGACCCCACGCATCGTCCTTTGAGGGAACCCGTGTTAAACGCACTATTGATTACAGGCTCATCACTTGGCGCAGGAAAAACGGTATTGATTTCTGCCCTGGCTGCTTACTGGCAGCGTTATCTCAGCTCTCGATCGCTGGGCATCATCAAGCCGATCGACTGCGGAACGAATGACGCTCAATATTTTCAGCAGCAGTTTTCCCTGGAGCAATCCCCAGAGCAAACCAACCCGATTCGCTTTGAGGCAAGGCTCCCCGCCCCGATCGCAGCTTTGCGGGAGAATCAAAAAATTGAGTTAGAGAAAATTTGGCGATCGTTTAAATCGCTCAGCCAGCAAAAGGAGTTTGTGCTGCTGGAAGGGTTGGGCGGGCTCGGATCGCCACTCACCGCTGAGATGACTAATGCTGACCTCGCCTGGGATTGGCGGATTCCGGTCGTGCTGGTGGTTCCAGTGCAGCCAGGGGCGATCGCTCAAGCCGTCGCGAATGTTGCCCTTGCTAATCAATCACGAATTCACTTGAAAGGCATTGTGTTGAATTGTGTGCAGCCCTGCCACGCTCAAGAAATTGCGGATTGGGCATCGCCGGATCTGCTGCGATCGTTGACCCAAAAGCCCGTTTTAGGCTGCATTCCTCACATGAGCGACCCGACCGACACCAACAAACTAGCACAGGTCGCATCTCAGCTTTCCATTGAAGGTTTGTTGCCTTACTTAGCTGTTTAGGAAATCAGTGTTATGGGAATCAGCGTTGGCAACGGTCAGCGGTAGGGGGTTTAGGGCGCAGGATTGGGATAGCGTAACTGCACCGCCTCGATCTCTGCCAGCACTTCGCTGGAAAGCGTAATTTCTAAACTGCTCAGGTTTTCTCTCAGCTGATCGATCGACGTTGCCCCCACGATCGTACTGCTGACAAACCAGCGGCTTCGGACAAAGGCGATCGCCATTTGAGCAGGCGTCAGCTGATGTCGCTGAGCAATTTCAACATAGGCGGCAACTGCTTCAGAGACGTTTGGCTTCAGGTAGCGTTGCCCAAATCCGGCGAACCGAGTCAGGCGGGCTGCTTCAGGCGAGTGATGCAGGTATTTGCCTGTCAGACAGCCAAAGGCAAGCGGACTGTACGCCAGCAAACTGACTTGCTCTTGGTAGCAGGCTTCTGCCCAAGTCCAATCGAAAACGCGATTCAGCAGGTTATGGGCATTTTGAACTGAGACAGCTCTGGGTAACCCTAACTGATCTGCAACCTGGCAAAACTTCGTAATGCCCCAGGGGGTTTCGTTGCTCAAGCCGAGATAGCGAATCTTTCCTGCTTGAATGATTTCGGCAAAGGCGGCGAGCTGTTCTGCGATTGGCACGGTTTCTCGATCTTTGGCGGGGTCGAATTCAGTTTGTCCAAATAGGGGCGTGTAGCGATCGGGCCAGTGAACTTGGTAGAGGTCAATATAGTCGGTTTGCAGTCGGGTTAGGCTATCGTCGACGGCTTGCCGAATGTTAGTGCGATTGATTGCCTTTGCTCCATTCCGAATCCACTTCATGCCTCGACCCGGACCCGTAATTTTTGTGGCAATAATCCATCGATCGCGCGGCTGCCGCTTCAGCCATTCACCGATGTAGGATTCAGTTAGACCATAGGTTTCTGCCTGAGCTGGAACAGGATACATTTCGGCGGCATCAATAAAATTAATTCCCTGGTGGGTGGCATAGTCAAGCTGCTCATGTGCTTCTTCGATCGTGTTTTGCCGTCCAAAGGTCATTGTGCCTAGGCAAAGTTCTGAAACGCGCAGATCGCTGTTGCCGAGTGGGTTGTATTTCATCACTAAAGTGGATTGATGTCAGCTCAGTCGGAAGACAAAAATAAATCTACCCATATGCAGTCATGGATTATGAATTCCCACATCCCTTTCAGTTGCGCTGAGCAATCGAACGACGCACTGAGCATCAATAACTGTATCGGAATTTTCGGAAAAAATGGTGCATTGCTGGCTCAGCGTTTGCAAAATGGGCGGTTTACCAGGCTGAAATTGAGCCACGGCTTGGAGAACGTTCGATCGCATTGAGCGATTCATGAACCAGGGCTGTTTTAACAAATAATCTGAATCAAAACTTGTTGATGCAATAATCCATAAATTAATCTTGTATTTCTCAATCGTTCGTTTAACGTTTGATGCGTCAGAGCTGTACTGTGCCTGCACGATATCGTTGATGCGCTGCTGCATTGCCTGATAAAAACCGGAATGATAGGGCAACGCTAGCTCAGGACTAAACAAAACCGATCGCCGCGAGAATGCAGGAATATTGTCTGTGATAGGAGACAGAGAAGCAATCATGCTTGTTTTAGGCTGATTTGCCAGAAATGAATACAGGTTCGTTTCTTCAGCAATAATCCAACCCTGATTTGATAAAAAAAGAGGCGGAATGGCGGGTACGATGACGGCGACGATCGCAAATAAAACAACAAAAGCGATCATGATTCGATCGTGCGGATGGAGAAGACCCGCTTGCCGCAATCGAGAAACCCATTTCCAGCAGCGATCGATGAGGAAGGTGAGCGTGATGCCTGCGGCGATCGACATTACAACTCTGGAACTGTAAAAGGTGTAGCGACTGGGCAAATAAAGCAGCGGAAAAGTCAGATGCGCCAGTCCAAAGAGCCCCACGGAGGCAATCATCATCTGAGCCAGTATCTTAATTTCGGGTTGGAGGGCCGAAGCGATACGCCCTTTGCGATTTAAAACCAGCGGCAAGCCAATTGCAGTCCACAAAATCGGCGGAAATAGGGGAAGCCGCAGCCCACTCGCGCCGCCAAACCAGAACTGAAGCGGATTTACCCCAAAATAAGCTCGCCTGCCCCCCGGTTGGAATTCGGGCATCGATCGCATCTGTGCCGCGCTGAAAATCTCGCCAAAGGTGCTGGCATTCCCGGAGAAAAACAGCAGGATGATTCCGGTGAGAACCAGTCCCACCACTGCAAGCAGATAGCGCGATCGATCGCGGCTTAAACTCACTCTGCCATGCCGCCACGGAAGCAACTGAAGCCAGAGAACTCCCAGCGAAACGAGCATGATTTGCGGATAAAACAAGCCCTGCAAAATTAGCACAGACAAGCACCAGAAAGCCGGACTGCCCCCTAAATTCCCTAATTTGGGAGGACTTTGAAACACCGAAGAATCTTCGTTTAGCCCTGGAAGGCGATTCGCAAGGCTGTGACGATTCGCGGAATTAGAATCAGTTCTCCCCAAACCTTCTTTTAACTGGATCACGCTATCCAGAAACAAAATCAGCAGCAGATAGGCAAACGATCGCGGCGAGGCAGAAACCAGATCATCTTTACACCAAATATTCTGATTAAAAATCAGCACGGTCAGCAGTGGCGCAAGTGGATGGGGCAGCAGACGAAATGTCACGCGGTACAGAAAAATGCTGCTCATCAATGCCAGAATCAGGGGCAGCATGGCGGCAAGCGTCATTGGCTCAATGCTCAACTGGGCAGCCATCCAGTAGAAGGCACGAAATCCGATCGGCTGAATCGACTGATAATACTGAGCAATCAAATCATTCTGAAAAAGCTGGGGATCAAGCCACTGCTGAAGCCAAACCAGATGCAATCGCTGATCATCCTGCACGATCGAAGCATGGCTCAGCCGATATCCCGCTGACACCAGCCCAAAATAAAGCGGAATCAGCAAACTAATCCAGAACCCGCGCCGAGAACCAAACCCCTTCTGAGTCACTGCCACTGCTTCCGCCAAACCCAATTCCCCGCTAGACTAACTTCGATCGTCCCATCAATCTCCATCTCATCCACCGATCACCGAGCCACTCATCTACTCCTTACTCCTTGCCCTTCCCTCCCTCCTCGCGCCCCATGCTCCAACCCCCTGCCCCCACTCTGGTCGAATTACTTGCACTGCGGAGTCAGGCTCAACCTCAGGAAACTGCGTTTATTTTTCTCAAAGAGGGCAATGAAGCCGAGCGTATTACCTATGCTGCCTTAGATCGGCAGGCTCAGACGATCGCGGCTCAGCTCAGTGTCCTGGTCCCGTCCGGCAGTCGGGCCCTGCTGGTCTATCCCTATGATGGGGCGATCGATTTTATCAGCGCGTTTTTGGGGTGTTTGTATGCGGGTGTGGTTGCGGTACCCTGTCATCCGCCGCGCAATCGTCATGCGGTGTTTGACCTGTCTGCCCGATGCCAGGATGCAGGAGCAACGATCGTCCTCACCGCTCAATCCCTGGTAAACCGTCTCAAGCACCAGCTTCCGATCGAAGAACTGCAATGGCTGATTACTGCCACTCTATCTGACGATCTCGCTTCAAGCTGGACCGCGAAAACGATCGATTCCGATCAGCTTGCATTTCTGCAATATACCTCTGGCTCCACCGGGCAGCCCAAAGGCGTGATGATCACCCACGAATGCCTGATGCAGAACCAAAAAATGCTTCAGCTTGCGTTTGGTCATACCGCGCGATCGGTGGGGGTAGGCTGGCTACCTTTGTTTCACGATATGGGGCTGATTGGCAACGTGCTGCAAGCAATTTATCTGGGCGCGTCCTGCGTGCTGATGTCGCCGATCGACTTTGTGCAAAAACCCGTGCGCTGGCTTCAGGCAATTTCGCGCTATCGAGCTACCACCAGCGGCGCACCCAATTTTGCCTACGATTTGCTCTGCCGTCAGGTGACGGATGCTCAGCGACAGCAGCTTGACCTCAGTTCCTGGGAAGTGGCATTCACCGGAGCCGAACCCGTCCGCCTTGAGACGATCGATCGCTTTGCCCAAGTCTTTGCGGACTGCGGTTTTCGCCGAGAAGCGTTTTATCCTTGCTACGGCATGGCAGAGGCAACCCTGCTGATCACGGGCGGCAAAAAGAATGAACCGCCGATTGCCCGATCGATCGATGAAGCAGCCCTGGAGCAAAATCGCGTCGTGCAGGCTGAAGGCAAATCCCGGCGGGTGCGGTCGATCGTTTCCTGCGGGCAACCCTGGCTCGATGGCAAAATGCTGATCGTTGATCCGGTCACGCGAATTTGCTGTGCAGGTGAGGCTGCGCCGTTTCCCCTTCAAGATAATCGGGTGGGGGAAATTTGGGTGTCAGGTTCCGGTTTGGGCAAAGGCTACTGGAACCAGCCAGAGCTAACCGCTCAAACCTTTGGTGCAGTCCTGGCAGACGCAGCAGAAACAGCAGGCAAAGAAACTTTTCTGCGGACGGGCGATCTGGGCTTTATTCAGGACGGCGAACTGTTCATCACCGGACGGCTCAACGATGTCATGGTCTTCTGGGGATTCAATCACTATCCCGATCAGCTTGAGCAAACCGTTCAGGAGAGCCATCCTGCCTTTCGTACTAATAGCGGTGCGGCTTTCTCAGTTTCCGTCAACGGGGAAGATCGCCTCGTAATTGCTCAGGAGGTGGAACGCAGCTACCGCGATCGGCTCTCGATTAACGAAGTGGTTGAACTAATTCGCTGGCGATTGTTTCAGGAACACTTTGTTGATGTTTATGCGATCGTTCTGCTCAAACCCGGTAGCCTGCCCAAAACCCCCAGCGGCAAAATCCAGCGTCGCGCCTGTCGCACCCAATTTATCAACCAGCAATGGGAAGAGGAAAGTTTGGGAATTTGGCGATCGAACCCCGACCAGATCAGCGATATTTCTACCCTGATTCGCCGCTATCTCAATCCGTTGACGCACTTGAAACGATATATGGCTTTAGCAAAAGGACGGATCGAGCGAATGCGCCGAGTTTCCGAATGACTTCAAAAAGTAATCTAGAATGGGTTCGCGCTGTGAACTTTCAGTTACCCCTCCAATGATTTTCGATCGCGTCTCATGAAACGATTTGCCTTGCTGCTTGGTGTGCTTGCTCCCCTCTTGACCGCCTTTCCGGTACGGGCAGCAGAACGAATTTATTTCAACTACGGGCTATTGGGATTTTCGATCGAGGTCAAAGATCTGGAAACATTTGCCCAAAGCGGACAGGGAATTGATCGGTTGGGCTATCTGTCGGGGCTATTGAGCGGGCGCAAAACCCAGGTGCAGGACGCGCTGCAAACTCGCTATCAGGTTGATCCCACGATGGCGGCGCAGTTCAGCTATACGCGATCGGGCGAGCAGCTTTTGCAGGAAGCAGGCGACATTTTTCAAACGGCTTCTCGACAAAACGGAGCCTCCAGCCTTAGAGCAGCCCTGATTCTGGCAGCAGATGATTCGCAGGGGCTATCAGCAATTAATTTTCTGCGGCAGTTGCCCACCGATATGCGGATTGATGTAGGTCAGGCGTTCCGGCTAATGGGCTTAATTCGATCGCTGCTTCAGGAAACCGATCGGTTTGCGAGTGATCTGGAACAGCAGTCTGCAGCAATCGCACAGTCTGAAGCGATCGTGGATTGGTCGAAATTGCCCGATTTACGGCAGGCGGGAAACGTCGCTGTGCAAAAGCAAACCTTCACGGTTCAAGATGCCCAGCGAAATCGTTCGATTGTCACCGATCTGTATTTGCCAGATGCTGCGCAGCCTGTGCCGCTGATTGTGATCTCAAATGGACTGGGAGCCAGACGCGATCTGTTTGATGAACTGGCTCAGCAGCTTGCCTCCCACGGATTTGCCGTTGCTGTGCCTGAGCATCCGGGCAGCAATCGCGATCGCCTACTCGCGTTTTATCAGGGGCTACATCGCGAAAATTTTGACGCAACTGAATATGTTGATCGTCCGCGTGATGTCATAGTTTTGCTGGACGATTTGACTCGGCGCAATCAATCAGACTTGAACGATCGCCTCAACCTTCAGCAGGTGGGCGTATTCGGCTATTCCTTCGGCGGCACTACGGCTCTATCGCTGGCAGGCGCACAGTTCGATCGCGCTCAGCTTCAAGCGAACTGTCAAACGCAAAGGGCGATCATCAACATTTCGCTGCTGTATCAGTGCCGTGCCTTAGACCTGCCCCAGCTCGATCAAAATTTGCGCGACGATCGAATCAAAGCCATCTATCTATTTGTGCCGTTTGGTCGCAGCCTATTTGGACAGGCAGGACTGCGCGATGTCAAAGTGCCTGTCTTCTGGGAAGCCACCGATCAGGATATTCTCACGCCGCTGCTGGTTGAACAGTTGCCCGCTTACCGTCATCTGACCGCTCCCCAAAAATACCTTGCAGTTGCCAAAGGGTTACCCCACGCCCGCCTCACGCACGATACGCTGGGCGGCTTCACCAATCGCCAAACCCCCTGGAGCGAACTCAAACGCATCTCCCAAACCTATCACAGTGCCCTCACCGTCGCATTCTTCAAAACATACATTGTGCAAGATGAAACCTATCAGCCCTTTTTGCAGGCAAACTACACGCAGGTTTTGAGCGATCGAGCTTATCCGATCGGCTTAATTCAGGGGGAGATTGAAGGGAATGAGGCAGAGCTAGATTTTTCTAAGTAGGAGGGTGAGTGGGTGAGTAAGCTGCAATGATGCACTTTGTCTCTAATAAAATCGATCGCTCCGTTGAAACCACACCACAGTGATCACGCAATTGTCCGATCGCCGAAAGATTGCCCTGATGCATTTGATCGATCGCCTGCTGAACAATATTTTGAAAAGAACTGTGAATCAACCAATCCTGCATCAGATAATCCGGCGTGAATGCGTTGCGATCGACTAAGAGAAAATCAATGTGATGTTTTTGGATAAGCTGTTTTACTTCTTCTAGATTTGCCAGATATTGCAGTCGGATGAGATCGATCGTTCGTGCTTGAATCTGCTGATAATACTGGGGATGATGGGCAAGGGCAAATTCTCTTCCGGTGAGGGTCGATCGCTGAGCAAAGGCAGGTAAATTGTTTGCTTCAGGCGATAGCGAGGCAACGAGAGTTTGCTTGGGCTGCGTTCTGAGATACTCATACAACGCCGTCTCTTCTCCGATTACCCATCCCTGAAACTGGAAAAACAGCGCAGGAATCGCAGGCACAATCAGCACGATCGCCGCAGTAACAACCGCAATCCCGACTTTGAGTTTCAATTGCCAATCGCGCTGTTGCCGTCTTTGCTGAACCCATCGCCAACCCGTATCCATCAAAACGGTAAGAACAATGCCAGCGGCGATCGACAAAATAAACCGCAGCGTATGGTAGGTGTAGCGACTGGGAAAATGCAGCCTGAGCAGCAGCAAATGCGCCAGCAAAAAACAAACCAGCGAACTGATTAAAACTTGGCCCAAAAGGTTGACTTCTGGCGCGATCGATTTGACTAAAGGCAACCGCATTCTTTTAAGCAGCGGCAAACCCAATCCTGCCCAAATAATCGTCGGGAAAACTGGAATTCTCAGCCCGCTTCCTCCTTGAAGCCAAAACGCGATCGGACTCACGCCAAAATACTCGCTGCGTCCCCCCAATCCATACTCCGGCAACGATTGCATTTGTGCTGCGGTAATTGCACCTCCAAATTCGGAAGTTTTTAATAAAAAGGGCAGCAGCGTCAGCGTTCCAACAATCATGCCGCTGATCCAGAACAGGGACGCCCTCCGATCGCGGCTCAACCGAAAACGCCGATTTTCCCACCGCACCAGCCGAAGCGTCAGAATGCCAAGCTGAACCAGAACAAGCTGCGGAAAAAATAATCCCTGAAGGGCGATCGTAATCAAACCGGGAATGAGCGATTGACGCAGCAGGAAATACAGAAAAGCAGCAAAAATTGGATAAACAAAAGCCCTGGGCGTTGCAGAACTGAGATCATCATTTAGCCAAAGCTGCTGATTCAAAATTAAACTGCTGAGGCAGGCCTGAAGCGCAACTGGAAAAATAATCAGCGCAGTGCGATAGACATAATAAGTGGTAATTAAAGCCAACAATAGCGGTATGACTTTGGCAAAGGCGATCGGCTCAATCCCTCCCTGCGCCATAATCCAATACAGAAACCGATACCCCGCAGGCGCAACCGTGCCAAAATAACGCGCAATCCAATCCTGCTGAAATAAAGCCGGATCAACAAACTGCTGAAACCAGACTATATGCTGACGCGCATCATCCTGAATTACAAAAGGATGACCAAACGCAAACCACAGGGACCATGCACCAAAGTAAATCGGCACCAGCAAACTCAACAGTAGCCCAGTGACCTCAGGCGACGCATCCCCCCAAATCCTACGGTGTAGTCGTTTCAGTCGCCCAGACTCCATACCACCCGCTCACTTCAAAGTTCCTAAAGTTGGGGAATTCAGGGGGCAATATAGCTCACCCGCAACCCCTCCAACACCCGCTTACTTGCCCTCCCTCACCTGTCGCACAATTCGATCGAAATACCAGTTCAACCCCGGCGCAATCACACTATGCAGCTTCGCCAACACAGACATTTCTGTACCAGGGGCGATCGCAAATGCCCTCCGCTCAACCCCGGTGATAATTTCACGCGCAACCCCATCTGCGCTCCAAGTGTCTGCGGTCGCGGTAATCCGTTTGGTTTCGAGCGGTTTGGTTTTGTTTTCCTCTACCAGCTGAGGCGTATCCGTATCCGGTGGATACACGATCGCCACTCCGATCCCCATCGGTTTCAGCTCGCCCCGCAGCGACTCTGCCAATCCCCGCAGCGCAAACTTCGTCGGGCTGTAGGGCGTGTAGCCATAGATGCCGATTAGTCCTGCGCCAGAGGAAACCATTACCATCTGTCCTCGACGCTGAGCCGCCATTGCAGGCAGCACTGCCCGGATGCAGTAGAGCGACCCAAAATAGTTGATTGCCATCGTCTCTTCAAAAATCTCGATCGGCAATTCCTGAAAATATCCGGGATGGGCAATTCCGGCACAGGTCACAAGCAAATCGGGTGTGCCCAAAGCCTCGATCGCCTGCTGCATTGCCTGTTCTGCCTGGGCGCGATCGGAGACATCCGCTGAGTAGATGCAGACTTGCTGATTTGCATTAAGACATTGAGCAGTAATTTCCGCCTTTGCCTGGGTTAGCTTTGCGGAATTACGGGCGACGATCGCTACATTTGCTCCCTGTCGGACGAGACGCTGTGCCAGAGCTTTTCCAATGCCGCTTGATCCACCCGTGATAATCGCAATCTTTCCCGTCCAGTCCGATCGCGTTTGAGCCATATTAGCTACTCCGTCGCTCCATTTCCTGTTTTAGGGCAGCAAGCGTACTGGCAAGCGTGCTTTTGTAGATGTTGAAAAACAGTCCCCGCATGGGCGAAGACCCTGGATCAATTGCGACCTGATGTGTAATCAAAACCTGATTGTCTCCCCTTGGCTGAATGCGCCAAACCCCTTGTAGTGACTCAATATCGCCCTCTACCAGGCTAAAGGCAATCTGCTGCGGATAGCTCTCCACCGAAGAAAGTACTACCCGACTGCGACGCGTGAACGGAAACACCCGGATCACGTTCACCTGCTCAAACACTTTGCGGTTGCCGTCGCTTTGTAGTACTCGACTCTCAGCGATGCTGGGAATAAAAGACGAAAAACGATTGTAGTCGGTCAGCACGCTCCAGGCAGTTTGAACCGAAGTGCGAACTAAGACCTGCCCGGTAAAGTTGCCTTCTGATCCGGTCACGCTCACCCCAGCCTGAGCAATGTGGAATGGTTGCACTGCGATCGTGGCTGATTCAGAGCGGAAAACCGGACGCTGTGAAGCCGTTCTCGCTTCAGGATAATTGGCTGTGGCGGCGAGGGCAGGCGTGACGATCGCCAAACTGCTACAGACCAGACTACTGCTAATCAATCGCTGATTCAATTTCAGGGTGGGAAGCATCATGTCAATTCAGCATCAACCTTGGACAAAATTCAGTCTATTATGCGCTGCTCCTCCTTTTTGAGCAAATGCTAGCTTTCTTGCGGTTGAGCTGTTGGCGTTGCGGTTAAGGTGGGTGAAGCTTATCAGGGTTTATTCCTGATATCAGGAATAAACCCTGGCAGGCTGTCCCCGCATTGATCAACCCGGTTGCTTTTGCAGCGTTCTTTTAAAGAGTCGTCGCAAGCGGCAATACACACCGAATTCGAGTGATGCCCTCCTGCGAGTTCGCCGAACGCTCGCCAGAAATCACCGGGGTTTCCAGCAGCATGAGCTGTCCGCCCATGAGTTCTAAAATCGATCGCTGCGTTAAAAGCCTCAGTCCGATCGAGGGGGGAATCGGCGATCGACTCAGAGCGAGTAGCGTACTTTCCTTATCGATGGCCTGCTTGGTCTCGCCCTTCATCCGTGACAGTTGATCGGTTCCTTCGAAGTTGTGCAAAGTGTCAATCAATTCCTGCCAGCACTCTGCCGGACGCTGATCGGTGATTTCAATCTGGGCAGTCTCCGAAAGAATGTGAGTCGTGACTCGCACAAAACCCTGCTGCATAACGCTCAGCGGCATATCCACCAGATGTAGCAAAACCTGTTTCAGCCGTCGTTCATCTGCCAGAACCATAACCGACGGATCAGGAAGCTGAATCTCAAGCTGCAAGTTGCGGTTTTTTGCTTGGAGCTGCGTTGCCTGCTTAACCGATGCCAAAATGTCCTGGAGAGAGGCTGGAGCTAAATGCAAACGGGCAGTATTCTGCACAAGCTGCGAGACGTGAATCAGCTCATCCATCAAACCCAGCATTTTCTGAGCGGCGGCGTGTGCCTGCGCGACAAAATCTCGCTCCTCTGCTGGGCTGTCGCACAGGTCAGACAAAATAAGCTGATGCAGGCTGATTACGCTATTAATGGGCGATCGTAGCTCGTGGGAAGTCCGTGCCAGAAAGCCTGCCTGAAACTGCGCCATTTCGATCGCCATTTGATGCGCCAGACGAGTTTGGTCAAGTTCTGCTTTGAGTGCCTGAATCTCGGCTTCATAGCGTTCGGCTTGTTCCGATTGGTTTTGTTCCGATTGGTTTTGTTTCGATTGGTTTTGTTCCGATTGGTTTTGTTCCGATTGGCCTTGTCCGGCTTGCGCTAAGGGAGAGTCTGGAGGTTGAAGGGCTGGATCAGCGTTCGGGGCATTTGCTTTCATAGATTCCTTTACACCTAAATTTGTTTAAGCCAAATTTGAGCAATGCCAAATAAAATCACGATTTCTAAAAATTCTGCAGGTTTGACCGATCGCTTAAGTTAGGGTGTGCCTGAGTAAGTGCGTCAAAATCCGTAGAATCTGCAGAACGATGCGTTTCTTTTCCTATCCCATTAAAGACCGTAACTATGACCTCTGGAACCCCTTCCGTAATCCGCACCTATGATTTCATCGGTTTTGGCGACGAAATTCCCGGTATTCTGGCATTGATTGCAGCCGCAAGAGAATATCGGCGACGCATCGGTAATTTCCCGCGCTCTCTGCTGATGTTGAAGGGTAACTCGAAGCAGGGCATCGGCGGACATCTGGTTAGGGGCGGGCTGGCTTATCTCGATCGCAGTCAGATTCCACTCAGCCTGCGTAATTACCTGAACCTGCCTGATTTTGGAGAGCCGCCTGCCTTATACAAAGAGTTTTTAAACAAAACTGGGGTAGACAAAGTCGCGCTAGATAGGTGGCGGGCAGATGCAGTGCTGCGGCAAATGCTGCGCGAAGCCGGGGTGGATATTCTCAGCGGGGTGGCGATCGAGTCAGTCACTAAAGAAGGTTCACGGCTGCGCGGCATTCGGGCTCAGAACGGCGAAGTGTATGTTGCTCAGTATTTTATCGATTCCACGGTCAACGCAGAGCTAGCGCAGGCAGCAGGAGTGCCAAAGCTGCCCGGATTCGGCACGTTGGGCTTACCCGAGTCGGAGCTATCAGTTTCGCTCGTGTTTGAAACCGAGGGGCTAAGCCCGTCTACCCTGAAGCAAATCGAGCTGGAATATATCAAGCGATTCAGCAATCCATCGGATACCGAGGCACAACGCTATCTCAATGCCGCAACCGACGGCGATTCAGCGCTCGCAAACCTGCTGCGGCTAGAACTGGTCGATCAGTTTGGCAAACCGAAATCGATGTGGATCGGTTCAGATTATATTGACATCCCGACCAAGGCCCTCTCGATCGCCTACCATGCCTATCGCGGTACTAAGCTATCGCTAAAGGAAAGTTTCTCCATTCTCGACAATGCCAACGTTGCGCGGATGCCCAATGATCGGCTCGTCTGGAACGCGCTGCTGTTTTGGGTGACAGCGGCCGAAGCTGAGAATCTGGCGCGATCGGGCGCGAAACCGACCCCCGCTATGCTACAGGAAATGACGTTTATCGATCGCTGGTTTAGAAGCCTGGGAGCAACGCAAGTGCGATCGATGCCTGAACTCTATATTCGTCACGCAGGCAATATTACCGATGCCGTCCAGCCCCTGAGCGGCACTCAGATGCTTGTGGGCGGCATTCCCACCGCAGAAGCTCTGGGAACCTTTGGCTACCACTTTGATATTCGCGGCGGCATTGATGGACTGAAGGCGCGCGCCCAGGAAAAAGGAGTGGGATTGAAGGATTACCTGCTGGAGAAGGGCAGTCAGCAACTTCACTTTCAGCAGCCGCTATTCAATGTGGGAATGCGTCATGCGATCGCTAAAAGTGTGCCTAACTTAGCCGTCGTCAGTCCGGCTTCTGGATTTGTGGGACTGGCAAGCTCAGCAGGGCGCATTGTCGAATTTAATGCGGGTGTCGGTCAGGCGATCGGCATTGCGGCAACGCTCGCCCTTCTATCTAAACGGACGCTAGCACAAATCACAAACTCAGAAGTGCGATCGGTTTTGATTGAAACTGGCAAACTTCCCCGTCTCTATCCGCTCGTCTATAACAAAGAAGCAGAGCGACTGAGACAACTCGAACAGGCACTTGCCCTGGCTCCCGCTTCGTGAATC
>NZ_JACJOR010000108.1:0-6718 GCF_014695615.1 Leptolyngbya sp. FACHB-711 | reverse complement strand
ACAGCTACATCGGTGAGCAATAGAGATTGCTTGAGCCGTGTACAGTGAAAGTTGTATGCACGGTTCTGAGGGGAGGGAGAAGGACATATCTAAAACCTTCTCTTTTACCCGACGGCATTATTGACCATCGCACTTGCCCATCATGCGACAGCTAAAACACGGAACCATTGAGTTGATCCTTGGCAACATCGTGGACCAGGATACCGACGCAATCGTCAATGCTGCCAACACCAAACTAACTGGCGGCGGGGGGGTGGATGGTGCCATTCATCGCGCAGCAGGACCACAACTCAAAGAATTCTGTCTCCAGCTACCTGCAGATGAACAGGGGCGACGCTGCCAAACAGGTCACGTCCAGACTACGCCTGCCGGTAATCTCAAAGCAAAATATGTCATTCATGCTGTCGGTCCCTTCTACAACGAACGGTACTCAGATAAAGCTCACACCCAACTCCGGCAAGTTCATACGCTTGCCCTTCAAGCAGCGATCGCCCATCACTGTACCTCGATTGCCTTTCCTGCCATCTCAACGGGAGCCTATCGCTTTCCTGTCGCAGCGGCAGCGAAAACTGCCATTGATTGCGTTTGCACGTTTCTCAGCACAACTCCAGGTCTGTCATTCGTGCGGTTTGTCTTATATAAGCAGCCTCAATATGATATTTTTTCTTCGACACTAGAAGAATGGCGAATGGATGATTTAGACCCGTAACTGAGACCGCAACAGCCCCATAACCCTGCGTTGGAACGGCGGAGCAATGGCGATCGGTTATGATGCAGAAGTTAATTGCCGCCGCTCACTTCAGCCGTTGTGCCGCTGGATGATCGGTGAAGACAGTCCTTAAAAGCTACTTGTGGGTCTCTAATGTTAGGTTAATTCCAGTTCTCACAACGTAAGGTTGTTGGTCTTTGATGCAAGCTAATTTTACGATTCGTGCTGCTAAGCTTGAAGACCGACCAGTTCTCGTCACGTTAATGGAGTTGCTCCAGGATGCTGAGCGTGAGTTACATCTGAGCAGAGCACTGGGTTCAGAGATTAGCGATGCCCATCTCACGTATCTTGAAGAACTTGTTAAGCAGCAGAATGGTCAAATTTATGTTGCAGAGTCCCAAGAAGGCATCCTTGGCTTTGTTGTTTGTTTCGTTGAGAAACTTGATGAAAGCGATCTACATGTTGTTGAATCAGAGCGAGAATACGGTTACATTTCTGATTTGTATGTTGTTTCGACGATGCGAAAGCGTGGAGTTGCTGCTGCTCTGATGCAAGCAGCTGAACGGCATTTTCTGAATTTAGATTTGGAAGTTGTTAGAGTGGGTTTGTTATGCAGCAATGAACTCGCAGCCAAGTTCTACCAGAGAGCTGGATATCAACCGTATGAGATTTTGTACGAAAAGCGACTCAATGAGTAATCGCAGCACAACAACGCTGTTGCAGCGGACTAAAAGGGTCAATTAGTGTTGCAGTAGGTTGATCAGTTGCCGCTGAACAGCAACATTAGGCGTACTTTCTCTGTTTGATAAAAATTTTCCCACACAGGCAAAAATGAGCTATGGGATCAGATGCCAGGATATATATCTTCGATCACAACAAATACACTACTGAAGTAATTCCTGCTCTTAAAAGCTTCCTTCTAACCGGATATCTTAATCCTTGGTTAAGTGAGCTGAAACATAAAATCGACAAGGTCTGGTATGTCCCTGAATATCTTTGTTCAAGTAGCCTAGATATAGATAAATACTGCGATTACCTTGAAGCTGATTTTTCTGCACGCAATCAATATAGTCTTTTCTCAGGCATTGATTGGGAGCTCAGATCTTGTAAGTCACCAAGCTGCCTACTGCGAGACTTTTGTATATTTCACACATCTTCAAGAAGAGATAACGTTGAGTATTTCAATTGCTTAATTTGTGGTGCAATACTCGAAAAGACGCTAGGTAGGAGTCAGTTCGTAGGACGTTCTCAACGTGCTTCTTGGTATCAAGAAGACTTACACTTCAACAACCTCCGTTTAATAGAGCTTCTTTCTGCTCTTGCTTATAGAGGCAATGTAATCGGCTATTTATGGAAGAATTCTGATGGGATTTATGGCTGGTTAAGTCCATCTGAAACTTGCCAGCTATATCAGGAGCTAAGTAAAATTGATTTACCACTTTTGGATCGTAGTTTTGATGCAATGGAAGAAGCATTGCGAGAATTCAGATCAGAGAGAAACCCTGAACCCTCTCGACTTAATTTTTGCAAATTGAGTCTTTCCTTCGTCAGAACAGTTGCTCAAATTGCCTATGAGCAAGATTGTGGAATTTTATGGGGTAATGATTTACCTCACTACTTTATAGATGAAAATGCCTAACAAGTCCGCTGCACACCGACCGAGTAGGGCGATCGGTTATGGTGCAGAGAGTATCTGCAGCGGGTGAGCGGATTCGTTACGCAGAGTCGATCGCCCCACTGTCATTGCTCCTAAAAGCGAGCGATCGTAGTTTAAAGGTCTATGATCATTGAAGTCCGTTGCTCTCCCCCCTCCCATGACTTCCCTGATCGATCGACTCAAAGGCATCAATCTCTATCTCATCGGCATGATGGGCGCAGGCAAAACCACGATCGGACAGCAGCTTGCCGCCGCCTTGGGCTATCAGTTTTTTGATACCGATTCCGTTGTGGAGCAGGCAACCGGACAATCAGTTTCAGACCTGTTTGCGACTCAGGGAGAACCCGCTTTCCGGCAGCTCGAAACCCAGGTTTTGGCAGAACTTTCCACCTATCGTCGCCTAGTGATTGCTACGGGTGGCGGCATTGTGCTGGAGCGATCGAACTGGAGCTATTTGCAGCACGGCGTGATTATTTGGCTCGATGTCCCGGTTGCGACCCTGTTCGATCGCCTCAAATCAGACACAACTCGCCCCCTGCTCCAAACCGCAGATCTCCTCGCCCGGCTACAAACTATCCTGGAAGCCCGCCAACCTCTCTACCAGCAAGCCGATTTACAGATTTCTATCACGTCCGAAGAATCCCCTCAAGCCATTGCAAACCGCATTCTGATGGACATTCCCTCCGTGCTCAAGCCCGACCAGTCGATCGCCGATCTCAATTAACCAAATTAATCATTCACAGGAAAACACAAAGATTTCTAACCTCCCTCATCCCATCCCCCCATCTCCCTACCTCCCCAGCTCCCCTAAACTTATCGATCGCATAACAGAACACCATCCTGCCGACCCCTGCCTGATACACTGCATTAATGCAATTCCTTGAACTCGTTTTTGCTCCATGACGCTCGACCAAGAATACATTCAAAGAGAAGAAGCTACCCGCGTTCGGGTTCTGAGTGAAGCACTGCCCTACATCCAGCAGTTTACCGGGCGCACGATCGTTGTGAAGTATGGCGGCGCAGCGATGAAAGACGGAAGCCTCAAAGAGACGGTGATCCGCGACATTGTCTTTCTATCCTGTGTCGGCTTGCGTCCGGTTGTTGTACACGGGGGCGGACCCGAAATTAACTCCTGGCTGGATAAGCTTGGGATTGAGCCTCAATTTAAGAATGGGCTGCGCGTTACTGATGCTGCCACAATGGATGTGGTTGAAATGGTGCTGGTCGGGCGGGTCAACAAAGAACTGGTCGCGCTGATTCAGCAAGCAGGTGGTGTGGCAGTCGGGCTATGTGGCAAAGACGGCAACCTGATTCGGGCGCGTCCGCAGGGCGATACGGGCATTGGATTTGTGGGAGAAGTGAATTCGATCGATGTAAAGCTGATCAACTCGCTGGTGCAAAATGGCTATATTCCGATCATTTCCAGCGTGGCAGCCGACGAGAAGGGGCAGGCATACAACATCAATGCGGATACGGTTGCAGGCGAGCTTGCTGCGGCACTGGGAGCTGAAAAGCTGATTTTGATGACGGACACCTCCGGCATTCTCCGAGACTACAAAGATGCCAGTACGCTCATTTCAAAAGTCGATATTCAGGAAGCGCGTCACCTGATTGAAGCGGGTATTGTATCCGGCGGCATGATTCCCAAAGTGAACTGCTGCGTTCGATCGCTGGCACAAGGCGTGAAAGCTGCCCACATTATTGACGGTCGTTTGCCTCATGCGCTGCTGCTAGAAATCTTTACGGATGAAGGAACCGGGACAATGATTGTTGCCTCTGATTTTTGCTATTAGCCCTAGACCAGAAACTATCCCGCGCCGAATGCTGCATCCGAATGACTGCATCTGAAGGACTGCATCTGAATTATCGGGATCAGCGTCAGCCCAGTCTAAAGGGAATATGGGATAATGAGTGAGGTCTATTTCTAGAATTGGCTTGTGAATAACGTCCGCACCGTTTCCGATACTAAAAGAGCGTTTTACACGCTGCATACGCGCCCGATTAACTCAATCTATCGGCGGGTTGTTGATGAGCTGATGGTAGAAATGCACCTGCTGTCGGCGAATACTGATTTCAGCTACGATCCCATTTATGCCCTTGGTGTCGTGACATCGTTCGATCGCTTTATGCAGGGCTATCGTCCTGAAGGGGACAAAGACTCGATTTTTAATGCCCTTTGTCAATCGTTGCAGGATGACCCACAGCGATATCGCCATGATGCGGCTCAGCTTCAGTCAGAAGCGGCTTCGCTGTCGTTTAACGATTTTCTGAACCAGGCAAAAAATGTATCCTCTACGGAAGCGGGCGGCATTATCGGTCATTTGAAAGCCGTTGCAGCCAATCCCAAGTTCAAATACAACCGTCCTTTTGCGATCGGTTTATACACGCTGCTGGAAACCATGAACCCGGAACTGGTCAAGGACGAAAAGCAGCGAAATGAACTGCTGCAAACCCTTGCTGAAGCGATGCATTTTTCCACTGATAAGGTGCAAAAAGACCTGGAACTCTATCGCAGCAATCTGGAGAAAATGGCGCAGGCGCAAATCGTCCTTGCCGACGTCCTCAAAGCCGATCGCAAAAAGAAAGAAGAGCGGGCAAAGGCAAAGGATGCGGTGACAGCCCCCACCGATTCTCAGGAAACGGCCTGATCTGCTTCGTCTTGCTTTGCCTCGTCTTCTAGAGCTTGAATTGCCAGCAGCAGCACTTCTTCCTGAGCTTCAAAGTCTTCTTCGCCGATGTCGCCCATATCAAAGGCAAGCTGAAGCGCGAGTAGTCGCTTGCTCAAATTTTCTTTCTGGTCGAGTTCTGGGCTGGCTTGCTCTAGAATCTTTTCGCCGATCCAGCCGATTCCGGCAATCGGGGCAGTGATCGGAGTCAGCAGTAAGTCAAAAAACATCAGGGAATCCTCCAGGCGCAACTAGCGTAACTGAGCAAAGTTAAACGGAGCGGTAAAGCTGTTGTAGCGGATGCGAAGCCGATTCTCAAACGCTTGATCGAGAACTTCGACCTGTTCGCAAAACTCTGCTTCCTGCTCCCACGGAATCAAATAAGCCGCGTTGTAAATCATGCCTTCCATAAGGGAGTCGTTTTCAACCGTCTCGAGCGCCCGCCCGTTTAGCCTCTGCCGAAACGTTTCAACGATCGCCTGCTTGCGGTCATTCATCGCCCGCTCGATCGCCTGCCCGATTCGCACCACCTCATCCATGCTGAGCGATTTGCCTTCGAGTTGGTCACGCTGGTCACGGAGGATGGCGTTTTCCTGCATGAGTGCTTCCAGTTCGCGAGCGGCATCCCAGACCACCTTGACGCTCACTTCTCGTCGTCCCTCTAGTTTGTGCAAAAGCTGCTTCAATACTTCACCCTTCGGCACAAGCAACTGCTGCTGGACGCGCTCCCAGTCCTGAATAATTAACCCAAACTGAAGCGGCAAAAGGGTCTGATAGCCCTGCTCCATTGCCTGCTCCAGGACTCGCTCATGTCCGAGCAGATTGCGGCGGCTCGCCAGGTAGCGTTCCTGCTGCGCTTCGGAATAAAGAAAGACAAATTCATCGACCACTTGAGCCTGAACGGGCTGCTTGTCTAAGCCTTCCAGACCCAGATCCTTTGGACCGGGGGAGGGAAAGATTCCGTATAAGTAAAGACCGTGTGACATGGGATTTCCATTTAACTAGGATGACGATTGGTGAAGCTCAGCCATTTAGGAGAGCAGCGACGGAGCGAGGAATGTGAATTCAATCAGCGGCAATTTCTGTGGATGGGCATCTCCTCTACTTCCGGTTAGGGCACCGACTCCACTACGGATTGAATCTGTGACTTAGCATTCCCTGTTTTCGTTAACCGCTCACGCGATGCAAAACCACTTTCTCTACGGAGTAATTGGTCGGGAAGTGAGGACAAGCCGCAGTTTGGCATGAATCAGATTAAGTTGTGCCAGTCCCAAATCCAGATCGCCCTCCAGCACAACTCCGGTATGCAGCAGACGATCGAGGAGTTCCAGAACGGTTGGCTTCGCAGAAGTTTTGCCAGGATAGTAGCCGTTAGCAGGCAGCAGCGTTCCAATTTCTCCTAGATCAACGTTGAGATCTGCCGGGTCGATTTCAAAAATTTCGCAGAGCTGCACGACCTGGGCTTCAAGTTTTTGCAAGCTGTCTGCTGCCCGTTCTAAATCCTGATCGCTGAGGGCTTCGGCTTCCATCCGACGGATGACCTGCGCTTCCATGAGTTGACGGATCAGCTCGATCAGGGTTAGCAGCAGCGGAGCCAATCCTGCATTTGCCGGTTTACTAGGATGAGTAGTCTGACTTTCAGTGCGCTGAACAGCAGCGAGAGAGCAGTCTGTAGGGGAGGGGGGC
>NZ_JACJOR010000107.1:0-4996 GCF_014695615.1 Leptolyngbya sp. FACHB-711 | reverse complement strand
AATGCTTTGTAGTAACGTTGTCGAATGACATGACAGACTCCAGTAAATTGGATAGCAGTAGGGGGTCTGCAAATGTATCGAATTATTCGTGACGAACGTAATTGGGCTATATTCATTTTTTACTAGTAGACCCCACCTTCAAGCAATCTCTGCTCAACAAGAAAATATGAAGAAACTAAGGATTTGATGAGAGAGCCGCAAAGCTTTAGGCTGTGACCGAGTCAGCAGAGGAAATTCAATAGAAATACGATCGGTGTTCCTAGTTCCCCACTATCTCCCCAAATTGATTCACTGCTTGTATAAAACATAAAGTTCTTCAGCGAACACATCGGGTCATGCCATCATTAATAAAATACGGGTGTAATTTGGTGTAACCTTCCTTCCATGCACGGATACATTCCTCCAGAACGGTTCTTTCCTTATCTAACCTGGACCACAATTCAGGCAATGCCCGATAAGGATAACGTTGTCCTGATTCAGCCGATCGGGGCGATCGAGCAGCATGGACCCCATTTACCGCTGATTGTAGATGCCGCAATTAGTACGGCAGTTGTTGGCAGAACCCTATCAAAGCTCGATGAGGAAATTCCTGCTTACGCACTGCCCACGCTGCATTACGGCAAATCAAACGAACACTGGCACTTTCCCGGCACAATTACCCTTTCGGCTCAAACGCTCATCACGATGCTGATGGAAGTGGGAGAAAGCCTTTATCGATCGGGCTTTCGCAAGCTGGTGTTTGTGAACGGGCACGGTGGACAACCCCAGATCCTCGAAATTGTTGCCCGCGATCTGCATCAAAAACACGAAGATTTTATGGTGTTTCCCTGCTTCGTCTGGAACGTGCCCAATATTGCGCTGGAACTGCTGACTCCCAAAGAAGCCGAACTGGGAATTCATGCTGGGGATGCCGAAACTAGTCTGTTGCTGTCGCTGTTGCCTGATCAAGTGCGAATGCAAGATGCCGTTGCCGAGTACCCCGCAGAACTTCCGCAAGGGAGCCTACTCAGCATCGAAGGAAAGCTGCCCTTTGCCTGGACGACCCGTGACTTAAGCCGATCGGGTGTGATTGGTGATCCGCTTACCGCAACCGCCGAGAAAGGCGATCGAATTCTGGCATCTTTGGCGGAAGGCTGGGTACAGGCGATTCAGGATATTTATCGGTTTCAGCAGCCAAAATCCTGGAAGTCGCCTTAAGGAAGGGCTTGAGCGAGATTCTGTACAAGTTCTGTACAAGGAACTTTCTCAACTTATTCGATTTCGATCGATCTTTACCGATGCTCTTTACCGAACTGTCTCTTATGGCATGTTTTGAAACTCTAAACGGCTAAATTGCAAAGTCCTTTAAGCCTCCTAAATCCCCCAAGATCGGGGGACTTTGCAGGGGTCAAAGGTTCTTCAGCATTCAGGAATTGGGACTGCAAGGACTTTAAAGCACGTTCCAGCCCCCAATTCTAGGAGGAACCGAGCCTTTTCTGACGCTCAGAATCCCCCAACGTTTGGGGTCAGGAAGGAAAATAGCGGGGGCAATGCAGAGGCTGGAACATCGCTCAAACTCAATAATCGCGAACTCAATAATCGCGATGCTGAACCGCTACAATTCTGCGCCGCTTGCTGTAACTGGAATGCGATGCGAAGCAGTTTCCCCTTCAAGGCAGTCGGGGCTGGGAAAGGATTTTCCAAACGAGAAAGCAAACGGTGTAGAACCGTGTTGCTGAAGATAGGCAAGCCGTTCTTTAGCTTCTTCGATCGTGGGTAAATGCCCGACCGGAATCCACCAGAGCGCAAGAATGGGCTGATCTAGCCGTTCAAACCATTTCCGTCGATCGCGCATAATTCCTCCGTGTGCGCCCCGATAAACATAGTTCGATAATGCTTCAACCGATTTCCAGACTGTTAGCGTAATCAGGATTTGGTCATCATCAAACGCACGAATACTTGTGGCATCATTTGCGCCCTCACTCCGAAGCCGCCAGACAAACCCAGGGTCTTCGTCAGCGATCGCATTAATTCCCTCAATTTGAGCAACAAAATCTGCCATCTCCGGCGTATCCAGCGAAGCGCGTAACCGGGCAGTATTCACCTGGGCAAGATAGTACTGGGGAGAAATAGGCTGCATGGTAAAGGAAGGGTAAGCAAAGATCACCAACACTGTGGCACAAGTCATCCTCCTAAAGATAGATCGTGTAGTTTTTTTAAGTTTGTTTTTTGAGGCATGGCAGGGAAATGAGGTTGGGGAAGGCAGTCGGAGAGCGATAGTGATAGCGCTGGCAGAAAGTAGGGGTTGTGAGGCGGATGTTTTGCTGGGACAGGCATTTAGGGAGAAGACAAGCAAGGGATAAGAAAGGGTAAATCAATAGAAAAGTGATTCGATCGCCCCTGATTGCTCGATTGCCAAAACCAAAAACTCTCACCCACTCCCCCATGCTCGAATTCAACTACTCCCTCGACTACAAAACGATCGACTTCCGCCAGCACCCAGAACTTTATCGAATTGGTCGCGGAGAGCAGGGTGTTTTGATGGTTGAACCCTACAAGAGCGAGATTTTGCCGGACTGGAAGTTTAAAACCCCGGAGATTGCGCGTCAGTCGGCGGAGGCAATTTATCAGCGATTTTTGGATTACAAGGCGCAGGAAGATTTTGTGGGAATGGATATGGCGCGGAAGTTTTTGCAGATGGGCTACACTCGGTCGCGCCGCTATGCGAATCACAAATCTGGGCGGAAGTATGCAAAGGACAGCAAGACGGTATTGCCGCGTGAGGAAGACCCGATCAAAGCCGAGTCTGCCCGGATTTTTTACGAGAAGTGGCAGCTTGCCAAAAATGACCCGGACTATCTCAGGCTTGCCGATCGTCACCGCCAATTGTATGAAACCGCATAAAACGGAATGACTTTAATCGAATGACGATTAAACCGAATGACTCTAGAAGAACTGCTGGAACATCACCACCCAATTTGCGTGATTAGGTTTGATGACGCGCCCTTTAAACGACACTTTGGTAGCTTGTTGCGGTTGCAGGGATGGTTTGTGCGCACGCAATCGTCTTTGCGCTGGTTGGACAGGCGGCTCAGTTAACCAAGACTGATACTGTTTTCGCCTTCCTGCACAGCTTTACGGCGGGATTACTGGGCGCAGGGACTCGACTCGGCGTACTGGGGCATATGACGGCTCAGCAAACTCTAGCGGCGATCGCTCCAGATTTAGAAACGGTAGCCCAGAATGCAGTTTTAGCCAATTTAGATGACCTATGGTCATGTACACCTACATTGACATTGCTCAAATATCTCATCATCGTTTTTCTCAACGATTGTTCACTACTTAAGTGTCTTCAATCGCCTTAATATTTGTCTCAATCTTTGTTCACCACTTCGTTGCTTAAACTGAACGGGACTATGCCAAAAACACTTTTCAAAGTTGACCTCACGAAGCCAATAGATCAGCAGGAACTTCCCGGTCACAACCGCTGGCATCCTGATATTCCTGCTGTGGCGTCTGTCAATCCTGGTGATGTGTTTCGGATTGAATGCAAGGACTGGACTGATGGACAAATCAAAAATAATGATAGTCCAGATGATATCCGCGATGTTGACTTGACGGTTGTTCACGTCTTGAGTGGTCCGATCTGGGTAAATGGAGCGCAACCGGGCGATATTCTCGTGGTAGACCTGCTCGATATCGGTGCACTCCAGGGCGATGAATGGGGCTTTACCGGTATTTTCGACAAAAAAAACGGGGGTGGCTTTCTCACCGATCACTTTCCCAATCCAGCAAAAGCGATTTGGGATTTTCAGGGCATTTATACCTCCTCTCGCCACATCCCTGGCGTTCGCTTCGCAGGCATTACCCATCCCGGCTTAATTGGCTGTGCCCCTTCCCATGAACTGTTAGCGAAGTGGAACCAGCGCGAAGCAGAACTGGTGAAGACAGCTCCCGATCGCCGCACCTATGGGGCAGGACTTTCAGGCGACCAGCCCGTCCTTGCCGCATTGCCCAATCCCCAAAATGCGATTTTGGGAACGCTGCCTAAGTCTGAGTATGAGCGAGTTGCGGCTGAAGCTGCCCGAACCGTACCGCCGCGCGAACATGGGGGCAACTGCGACATCAAGAACTTGTCGCGAGGCACGCGCATTTATTTCCCGGTTTATGTGGAAGGCGCAAAACTGTCGATGGGCGACATTCACTTCTCGCAGGGGGACGGTGAAATCTCCTTTTGTGGGGCGATCGAGATGTCAGGCTTTATCGACCTGCATGTGGATCTGATCAAGGGTGGCGTTGAAAAATATGGCATGACCAATCCGATCTTTAAGCCTGGTCCCGTTGAACCCCGCTATTCGGAGTATCTGGTGTTTGAGGGCATCTCGGTCGATGAATTCACAGGCAAGCAATACTATATGGATGTGCATATTGCTTATCGGCGGGCTTGCCTGAATGCGATCGAATATCTCAAGAAGTTTGGCTATACCGGAGAGCAGGCTTACCTGCTGTTAAGCTGTGCGCCAGTCGAGGGGCGAATAAGTGGGATTGTCGATATTCCCAATGCTTGCTGTACCCTGGCAATTCCAACCGAAATTTTCGACAAAAACATTTTGCCTGTTTGATAGTTAGGTAAGAAGGCGGATCAACAGCATCCTTCGGCTGAACAATTCGTTCTCTTTAAGCAGCAGTAGAACCCTGCCTGACGCAGAGAAAAACCAATTGCAGCTTATCCAAAACGTTGGAGAATACAGTATGCCCCTCTATGAGTTTCGCTGCGATGAATGCGGTGTATTCGACGAATGGCGCACGATGGCAGAGTGTAATGCACCCGCTCAGTGCCCTGACTGCGAGAAGGTCGCCAAACGCATCTTTTCGCCACCGGCTCTGCTATCAGGTTCGCTGCGGCTAAAGCATGAGAATCGGGAGCCTCAGGTCGTTACGCGAGAGAAAGCACAGGAACCTTCAAGAGTCAGAAGCCATGCAGGAGAGCGACCCTGGATGATCGGTCACTGACTTA
>NZ_JACJOR010000106.1:0-9801 GCF_014695615.1 Leptolyngbya sp. FACHB-711 | reverse complement strand
CCAATAACCCCACCGGAGCCGTCGCCACCCGCGAACACCTGGAAGCCTGGGTCAACTATGCGCGATCGCACGGGTCGATTATTTTCTTTGATGCAGCATACGAAGCCTTTATCACCGATCCATCGCTGCCCCACTCCATTTATGAAATCGAAGGAGCGCGGGATTGTGCGATCGAGTTTCGCTCTTTCTCTAAAAATGCTGGATTCACCGGAACCCGATGTGCCTTTACGGTCGTGCCCAAAACGCTGAAGGCAAAAGCGGCAGACGGCTCAGAGGTCGAACTCTGGAAGCTGTGGAACCGTCGCCAGTCCACCAAGTTTAACGGCGTCTCTTACATTGTGCAGCGCGGTGCAGAAGCAGTCTACTCCGAAGCCGGACGATCGCAAATCAAAGAACTCATCCACTTCTACATGGAAAATGCTCGCATTATCCGCGACAAGCTGAGTCAGGCAGGTCTTTCGGTTTATGGCGGGGTAAATGCGCCCTATGTCTGGGTGAAAACGCCCAACGGGCTGTCGAGCTGGGATTTCTTTGATAAGTTGCTGCAAATTTGTAACGTCGTCGGCACTCCCGGATCGGGGTTCGGTGCAGCAGGCGAAGGCTATTTCCGCATTTCTGCCTTTAACAGTCGGGCAAATGTCGAAGAAGCGATGCGCCGGATTACCGAGAAGTTTCAGGCGTAGGCGATGCAGTTCCCCTCTGGGGTAGTCAATTTTTAAATTCTCCGGGGTGGGCACTGAAATTTAGCTTCTGTATCGCCCCCTAAATCCCCTAATGCTGGGAGACTTTGAATTCTGGTTCCCCCCAATTTTGGGGGGCTAGGGGGGCGTATCATACGCTTATTCAGCAACGCCGATTATCCCTCTTCTGTCCCATTAGCCTGTAAGTATCCAGCGCTGCCAATTTCCGAACAGCAAATTCAACCCTTTCTTTGCACTAGCGTCCAAATTGTTTGCAACAGTATTTCTGGCTCAATCGGCTTGGTGATGTGCTGCTGAAATCCGGCTGCGAATGCTTCCTGCTGATCAATTTCTCCAGCATACGCAGTAATCGCGATCGCCAAAATGTTTCCGTTCTGGTCAGGCGATCGCTCTCTAATTTGGCGAAGTAATGTGTAGCCATTCATATCTGGCATGCCGATATCACTCAGGAGCAAATCAAACTTTGCTTGCTGTAACTGACTTAAAGCTTCGTTAGCGGATGCGACCTGAGTAACATTGGCTCCATACTGTTCCAGCAAAAAGGTCACTAGCTCTCGTGAATCTTTTTCATCGTCAACGAAAAGCACTCGCAATCCATCGAGATGAAAATCTGAGGAATTGTGAGAAGAGGGATGATCTGAATGCAATTTTGAGACAGCGATGATAGGAAGCTTCACGGTAAAGGTTGAACCTTGCCCTTCTCCCAGACTCGCTGCCTGAACGGTTCCTCCATGTAGTTCAACTAAATGACGGACGATCGCCAACCCTAACCCTAACCCTCCAAAACTTCGAGTAGTGGTGCTGTCAGCTTGCCGGAAATAGTCAAAGACATAGGGCAAAAAGCTAGGGGTGATACCTTTGCCAGTGTCACTGATCGTAATTTGAGCATAGGTAACGGAGCGATGCGGGGATACGTTAGAGAAACAAGCAGCACTGGCGTATGCCTCTTCTTTTTCTTCGACTTCCTCAACTTGCTCTAACCGCACCTGCACGTTTCCGCCTTGGGGTGTAAATTTAACAGCGTTGGAAATTAGATTCCAAACAACCTGTTGTAAACGGCTAGAATCTCCTAAAACTTGCCCAACATCGGGTTCAAAAGCGGTCTGAATTTGAATAGATTTTGCTTCAGCCGCGAGTCGCACCGTCTCAAGTGCCGCTTCAATCGTAAACGGTAGACCGACTGGACCGATGTTTAAACTCAGCTTGCCCTGAAGGATACGAGAAACATCGAGCAAGTCTTCAATGAGCTGTGCTTGTAATCTAGCATTTCGCTCGATCGTTTCAAGGGCATACTGCGTTTTTGCTTTATCTTGCTGTTTCGTTTGCAGTATTTTTGCCCAACCCAGAATGGGGTTCAGCGGCGATCGTAACTCATGAGATAACACCGCTAAAAATTCGTCTTTGATGCGATTTGCCTGCCTCAGTTGATCCGCTTGCTCACGAGTCGTTTCATACAGTAAATCCAGACGTTGATTGCGCTCTTGCAGAATCGTCTCTGCTTGCTTGCGTTCATCCTCGATCTGCTTGCGATTTGTAATGTCTACCAGAATCAGAACAGCACCCGTGAAGGTTCCAAATTCATTCAGAACCGGGTCCATTGTTTTGGAAAACCAGCGTTCTTGACTTTGCAGTTCTATCACTTGACGCTGGTGCGTTTCTTTAGCACGGTAAAAGCAAGTGCCGTCTCCCACCCCCAAGATGGTACTCATTAACTCATAGTGAACTTGCCCTAAAATCGCTTCAGCAGGCTTACCAAAAAGTCGCACTGTTACCTCGTTACAGCGCAGAATCTTACCCTGCTGATCGAGCAGACAGACACTATCATTGATGGCATCAAACGTCGTTTGCCACTCCTGTGCTGACGCCAGAGCCATCTCCTCGGCCTGTCGAATTCGGAGTAGCGATCGCACCGTTGCTAGCAATTCAATCGGTTCAACGGGTTGCGCTAAATAACCATCAGCACCGCTGTCTAATCCTTCTGCCTTATCCTGGCTTTTGACAAAGCTGGCTGAGAGATGCAGTACCGGAATAAAGCAAGTTTGAGGGTTAGACTTGATCTGACGACAGACTTCAAAGCCGTTCAAATCAGGCAATCTCACATCTAGAATGACCAGTGCCGGTTGATGTTGAGCGATTGCCGCTAACCCTGCGGCTCCTGTTGCCGCTTCTACGACGGTAAACCCTGCATTTTTCAAAATCCGCGTCACGACGTAACGATTAGCTTCGTTATCATCAACATGCAGAATAGTTTCCTGTGGTTCAAACATGACACATCCTCAAGCATCTAGAACGAGTCCAGCTTTAACGAGCGCTTCTCGAAGGTGAAAGGCCGCTTCTGCTTGAGACGTTTCTTCTTTAGAAACAATAGCGACACCTTGTTGAGTTAAATGGCTCTGGGTTTCTAAATTCAACTGTGTCGATGAGTAGATGATAACAGGAATGGACTGAGTAACGGGATTGTGCCGAAGCTGATCAAGCGCATCAAATCCATTCAGCTCTGGCATTTCAAGGTCAAGCAAAATTACAGTAGGCTGTTCACTCTCTGCGACTGCCAATCCTTCTCGTCCGCTTGCAGCTTCTAAAACTTGTAATGGAATATTCGTTAACAACTGCTTCACCACATATCGGTAGACTGGGTCATCATCAATGACTAAGAGTTTTTGAGCTTTACCCCGACTGATTAGCATATTGAGTTTGGTAAGCAAGGGTAGTCTGTCTACAGGCTTAATTAAAAATCCATCGGCTCCTAATGCAAGTGCCTGTTTCTCGTTATCCACAACCGTAATGACCAGTACGGGAATGTTGCGGGTTGCTCCATCACTTTTGAGTTCTCGCAGAAATGTCCAGCCGTTTTGCCCTTCTAACAAAATGTCTAGAACGATCGCCACGGGTTGAAGTTGCTGTAGGGCTTGTCTGGCTTGAGCCAGGGTGCGGGTGGCAATCAGTTGATATCTTGACGCTTGCAGGTGTTTTTCGTAGATAAATAGCGTTTCAGTATGGTCTTCGATCGCCAAAATGGGCAGTTGGGTTGGGTTAAGGGAGGTAATGGGTTTCAGTGAGTCTGGCAGTTCTGCTGCTTTGGGATAAACGATCGGAATGCAGACCGAAAAGGTGGAACCTTGACCCGGTTCACTTTGAACGGAAACGCTGCCCCCCATTAGCTCTGCTAACTTGCGCGATAGCGGCAGTCCTAACCCCGTCCCTTTTACTTGCTTTTGCAGGTGAGACTCAATTTGCACAAAATCCTCAAAGATGCGCCCTTGGTCGTCCGGCGCAATACCGATTCCTGTATCAGACACCGAGAGTTGAATCATCTGACCGGCTTGTTCTGCCGTGACGCGCACCTCTCCCCGTTCCGTAAATTTGAGTGCATTTGAGATAAAGTTTCGGAGAATTTGAGCAATTTTTCCCTCGTCGCTATACAGCGAAGGCAGCCCATCCGGTTCCACAAACACGAGTGAGATAGAAGATCCCTGAACCAGCAGCGGACGCAGCATTCCCCGCAGGGTTGCAAACAAATCACTCACTTCAAAAGAACTGGGATGCACCTCTGTTTTGCCTGCTTCCACCTTTGCCAAATCCAGCAGATCGTTCACCATTTCTGACAATCCATCGGCTGCTTTCTGGATGAACGTCACCTGCTTTTCTTGCTCTGAGGACAGATCCCCATCCATGTGAGCCAGCAGCATTCGAGATAGGGACAGAATCGAGTTGAGCGGTGTGCGGAACTCGTGGCTCATGTTGGAAAGAAAGCGAGTTTTTAACTCGTTAGCCTGTTGTAGAGAGCTAGCTTTCTCATCCAATTCGGCATACAGAGCAATCACGCCTCGATTGGTATCTTCTAACTCGTGGTTGAGGTGAGTGAGCTCTTCTTCTCGCTTGCGAAGTTCTGCCATCGTCCGCAGCAATTCCTGGTTCTGGCGTTGGATTTCGTCGTAGGGGTTTTGGGGCGATCGCTTTGCGACTGCATCCCGGATTTGCTGCAACTGTCGGTCTGTGAGAATGGGCGATTGCTTTTTTGGTAAGGTTTTGCCTATCCGCACGGTAGTCCCCTGCCCTGTCGATTCCACCTCAAAGGAATCCATCAGCCTGCGCGTGCCAGTAATTCCTAGCCCCATGCCGGTCGAGGAATGATAGCGTCCCTCTAAAACATCGCTCAAATGCGGAATGCCCCTTCCCTGATCCTGAATTTGAATCAGAAATGTTTGGGGGCTTTCTTCCACGTCAAATTGAACCGTTCCACCCTTCGCATACTGAAACGCATTGCGGGCAATTTCTGAAACGGCAGTTGCCAGCCGCGCCTGATCTTGCACGTCAAATCCCAGATGTTCTGCCAACTCGCGGGTTCGCTGCCGCGCCTGCACCACATCCTGTTCATAATGAATTTCCAGGGTGAAAAGGGTTGTCATGCTCCCGTTCCTTTCGCCACTAACACGGTTACATCATCGCGCTCCCGATGAAAATCGCGGTATAAAACGCCTGCGATCAAGCTGGGATGTTTTTGGCTTAAGCCCGGATAGCGATCGAGCTTCCACTGGGTACTGATGCCATCGGAATGCATAATCAGTAGCCCGTTGCTATACCAGGGGTAGGTAAACTCGTGAATTTTACGAACTTCATGCCCCACGGTGCCGTTGTAAGACATCAGGTTGTGATGTTCGGTTGCGGAAGAAATGCTGGCAGCAATATTGCCAATGCCCGCAAAGCGAACCGTCTGCTGCTCAAAATTGATTTCAGCGATCGCCAGCACTGCCCCTCTAGTGCTCTTTAAAGCAGCATGAGCCGCTTCGACAATGCGTTCAGGCGACTGATGCTGATGATCGTGAAACACTCGGATGGCAGCTGAAGACGCACTGGCAGCCGCAGGACCGTGCCCTAAACCATCTGTCACTAGAAACAGGCTGCGGTGATCATCTCCTTCCCAGGCCCAGGCATCACCTGAAATTTCCTCTCCCGGCTTGGGTAAACCCACCACACCGATTTCGATGCTTTTCTTTGACGAACGCATCGGGGATTTTGCCCAGAGATGAGCAAGAAGCGCAGTTCCCTTTTTTGGCAGCGAGTAAATTTCAAAGAAGTCAGAGAGGCGACGAATTGCGCCCAGCCCATTGCCCGATGTTCCGGCAGTAGAAAAGCCATCTTGGAGGCACTCCTCTACGTCCATCATGCCAGAACCTTGGTCTAACCCCAGAACCTCGATGCCGATGCTGTCATGTTGTGCGATCGCCCGCAGCACAATCACTCCACCGCCTGCGTGCTGCACGAGATTATTCGCCACCTCCGTCACCAAAATTCCAACCTTGCCCCGTTCGGTTTCCTTAAAGCCAAGACGGTTGGCTAATGACAGAGAGGCTCGCCGTGCTTCCCCAGTTTGACTTTGCTCTGTAACAGCGATCGCCGTAGATTCCTTCAATTGATTCCCTCATGTTACCTCCAGCGTACGATGATTATGCGTGTTCCCTCTCCCACCACAGACTCAATTTCAAATTCGTTAGCAAGACGTTTTGCGCCACCCAACCCCATCCCCAGACCGCCCCCGGTGGTAAAGCCATCCCTGAGTGCCATTTCAATATCTGGAATGCCCGGACCCTGGTCTTCAAAGGTTAGCCTGAGACCCCGCCGCCCACCGTCCTGAAGCATTTCTAAGGTTACGGTTCCCCCTCTCCCATAATCCAGGGTATTCCGAGCTAACTCGCTGGCAGCGGTCACAATTTTGGTTTGGTCTACTAAACTAAAGCCAACCTCAATCGCAAACCGACGCACGGCTTGCCGAACTAAAACCACGTCAGCAGAGGATTGAATTGTCATTTCCTCAATCTTCTGCATTGTCCTCAGCATCCCATTCTGTGGCAATGACCTCAGCCTTGGTAGGTGCACCCAGTGACGATCGCAACAGTGCCATCCCCTTTTCCACATTCAATGCCGTGCGAATGCCTGTCAGGGACAGCCCCAACTCCACTAAGGTAATCGCAACAGCAGGCTGCATCCCGACGACCACCGTTTCAGCATCCATGACCCGCGACATTTTGGCAATGTTGCTTAAAATTCTACCAATGAAGGAATCAACGATCTCTAGCGCAGAAATGTCAATCAGAACCCCATTTGCCTGGGTTTGGCTAATGCGATTGGTCAGATCATCCTGCAAGGTCATTGCCAGGCGATCGTGCATATCGACTTGAATCGTGACGAGCAGAAGTTCGCCCATTTGAAGGATGGGAATGCGCTCCATAAGTCTCTCCTCTAACCTACTTGCGGGCGATCGTGGTTCCCATGCGCTTTAATGCGATGAGAAAGGCATCAGCTAAGGTTGCTTTCGTAATCACATCGGTTAAATCAATGCCAAGATACACGATTGTTTGGGCAATCTGAGGTCGAATACCGCTGATAATACAGTCAGCTCCCATCAGGCGAGCGGCTGTCACTGTTTTCAGCAGGTGTTGAGCTGTCAACGTATCGACGGTCGGAACCCCAGTAATGTCAATAATGGCAACTTCTGACCCAGTTTCAACAATTTTCTGCAATAGCGACTCCATCACCACTTGAGTACGGGCACTATCAAGGGTGCCAATAATCGGTAATGCTAGAATGCCTTCCCAAAGCTTGACCACGGGGGTAGACAGTTCCAGCAGTTCTTCCTGCTGCCGCAAAATTACCTCTTCCCGCGACTTCTGGTAGGCTTCCATCACTAGCAATCCCAGATGATCGAGCAGGTCAGTTGCTCGCCAAACCTCTTCACCTAGCTCAGTAAAGTCTTGCAATTGCTGCCGCAGCCGATCAAACAGTGGTCGCTTGAATGAAAAGACAAATGTAGCGGTTTCCGTGGGGGTGAAGCCTTTTTGAGAACGCGATCGCGAAATGCTGGTCAACATTTCCCGAACTTCTCGCCATTCTGATGTCTGAACATTGCTCAAATTACCAGATTGAGCAGCGACGCGAAGCAACCTGAGAAATTCCCGGCACTCTTCCTGTAGCTCTGCTTCTTTAATTAACCCTCTTCGGGTGTTCGTAGCGGTTAACTCCTGATTCCACTCCAACAGCAAGTCTGCCTCATGGGTTTTTAGTATCTCGGGTATTTTACTGCTGCGAGTCATTTCCATGAGGCATTTTCCTTCATCAAGTCATCCATCAAGACCAGTGTATGACGATTTCAGCCTGATAGTTTTTCAGGAAAGCGATCGGGGGTTGTGTTGCAAAAGGCATTACGATTTGCAGTGTATCTGCTGCTGGGGATGGTGAGCTGAAAACTGACACACGCTGTATGAAGGATTCCCGATTCTTGCCGAAATTCTTGACGAATTGGTTTCGAAACCACTGGCATTTCCCACCCAGAAGCGACTGGTTTGCACTGCTGTTGCTCCTATTTTGTGGCGTGTACCTCCCGCTTCAGGCATTTGTGATTCTGGCACTGAAAATTTGGCAGCTTGAGGGTGGTTTAACCTGGGAAGTGCCGCTGATGATCACGATTCACAACGCAGCAACCCCAACGCTCGATCGCATTGTAGTCGTTCTCACGCAATTTGGCTCGGTCAAAACGATCGGTCCGATCGCCTTCCTGATCGCGGGAGTGCTGTTCTCTCAAAAACGCTGGCGATCGCTGGTTTACCTGACTCTGACGCTTGCGGGATGCGGTGCAATTAACTTGGCTGCAAAATCCTTCTGGCATCGGGTGCGCCCCCAACTCTGGGAAGGTTATATTTTGCCAAAAGATTTCTCGTTTCCCAGTGGTCATGCAATGACGAGTATGGCGTTTGCTGCTGTGGTGATCATGCTGGCGTGGCGCGGTCGCTGGCTTGGTGTCACCACAATGCTGGCGATGGTCTATGTCGTGACGATCGCTTGGACGCGCCTTTATTTGGGCGTGCATTATCCCAGCGATATTCTGGCAGGATGGATGCTGTCGATCGCCTGGGCAATCGGAATTAGTATATTCGTGAAGCCCGCCGCAAACGCGGTTTCAGAAACAATTGCAGAAATATCTGTGAGCAACCAAAATGATGATCAGGAGAATATATCACAAGAAAAAATTTTGTAGTTTTATGGAATGTTTCAGGCCAACTACGATGCATTAATTTAGAAGCTTGAACATCACGTTGAAAGATATTTCAGTCAATACTAGGGTAAATGCCAAGGTCAATATCAAGATCAATGCCAAGCGTTTTTCTCAAAACATGGCAATAGAGTAGATCAAGCAATAGAAAGGAACGCCCTATGATGTTCGATGAGGAGCAGAAGTCATTGAAGAACTGCCAAATATTTCGCTACAGTTTTGCTACAGCTAGGATTAAGCAATCGTTTTAATGCGGCTATGTTTAGCTTGGCAGGAGCAGGAGCGGGGGCAGCACCTGATTCGCGTTTCTGCTAAAAGGGAGAGGCAGACTATTTCTCCCCCAACCCGATGACAGCCACCCTCAACCCCTACCTTGCCGATAACTTTGCTCCGGTTCAAACTGAATTAACGATCGATGACCTGCCAGTTCTGGGCGAGTTACCGCCTGATCTCAACGGCATGTTTGTTCGCAACGGGCCGAATCCTCAGTTTTCGCCGATTGGTCGCTACCACTGGTTTGACGGAGATGGAATGCTGCACGGTGTTCATATCCAGGGCGGCAAGGCAAGCTATCGCAATCGCTACATCCGCACTCAGGGATTCCAGCAAGAGCGGCAGGCAGGGCAGGCATTGTTTGGGGGAATGCTGCAACCTTCACCCAACGGCTCCAAAAATGTGGCGAATACGGCTCTCGTCTGGCATCGCGATCGTCTGCTTGCCCTTTGGGAAGGTGGTGAACCTCATGCGATCGACGTGCCCAGTTTAGACACGATCGGGTCACACACCTTTGGCGGTAAACTCGTTTCTCCGGTGACTGCCCATCCCAAAGTTGACCCGACTACGGGTGAAATGATGTTCTTTGGCTATTCGCTGGCTCAACCGCCCTACCTGAGGTACAGCGTCGTTTCTGCCGAGGGAGAACTGCTGCGAACGGTTGGGATCGATCTGCCTGTGGGTGTGATGATGCATGACTTCGCCATCACCGAACACTACACAATCTTTATGGACTTGCCCCTAACGTTCCGGCTAGAACGAATTCGGCGGGGAGAACCT
>NZ_JACJOR010000105.1:0-19791 GCF_014695615.1 Leptolyngbya sp. FACHB-711 | reverse complement strand
CCAATCGGTCATCCCGTGAAAATTTTCAGAGGCAGTTTTTAGAAATAGTTAGTGCCATTCTCGTTTTGCTGTACGGGAGACCAAGAATGCCGATTGCGGTTGGAATGATTGAGACGAAGGGCTTTCCTGCGGTCGTAGAAGCGGCAGACGCTATGGTGAAAGCGGCGCGGGTAACCCTAGTAGGCTATGAAAAGATTGGCAGTGGTCTTGTCACAGTGATTGTGCGAGGCGATGTCTCAGAAGTTCAAGCATCGCTTGCAGCTGGGATTGAGAGTGTCAACCGGGTGAACGGCGGACAAGTTGTTTCCACCCACATCATTGCTCGTCCTCACGAAAATCTGGAATATGTTTTGCCCATTCGCTATACCGAGGCGGTAGAGCAGTTCCGCTCCTAGCAGTTCGTTCAGCCTGATTTGCTGAGTTTGATTTGCTAGGTTCGATCGACGGCTGATCTCGGTCACGATCGTGTTTAACAAGGTTACGAAGACTCATTAACTGGAAGGGAGAAAGACTCATGGCTATTGCAGTAGGAATGGTAGAAACCCTCGGTTTTCCGGCGGTTGTCGAAGCAGCAGACGCAATGGTGAAAGCAGCTCGCGTCACGCTGGTGGGTTATGAAAAAATTGGCAGCGGTCGCGTCACAGTAATCGTTCGGGGTGATGTCTCCGAGGTTCAAGCTTCGGTCTCTGCCGGAATTGAGAACGTGAAGCGGGTGAACGGCGGGCAGGTTCTCTCTACTCACATCATTGCTCGTCCCCACGAAAACCTGGAGTACGTACTGCCGATTCGCTATACCGAAGCAGTCGAAGCATTCCGCGAAAGCGTGAGCGGTATCCGTCCTATCAGCCGTTCCTAAGCGATTCGTTCCTGATACCGAATGCAAATTGCTAAAGTCTGCGGTACGGTGGTTAGCACCCAAAAAGAGCAAAGCCTGACTGGTGTGAAATTTCTGCTCGTGCAGTTTATCGACAAGGAAGGGCAGCTTTTGCCAGAGTATGAAGTGGCTGCTGACAGCGTTGGGGCAGGAAATGATGAGTGGGTGCTTGTGAGTCGCGGTAGTGCAGCCCGACAAACCGAGCGGGGCGAATCGCGTCCCCTAGATGCGCTGGTTATCGGCATTATTGACACGGTGAGCGTCGATAATTTGCGCCTCTACAGCAAGCGAGACCAAGATCGATAAGTTGCCTTAAATCAGAGCCGTCTGTAAAAATGTGTCTCTGGTTTAAGGTGGCTTTCCGATCGATAGCTCAAGCCTTTGTCTTAAGTGATTCTTGGAAGTGTGGATTCAATTGGTAGTAAGCAAAGCATCCTACCTGTCTGGTTTGTGAAATAGATCTTTTGTTGAGCCGGACAGGCAAGGGTAACTGCTTTACAGAAGCTACAGCACGTTGAATCCTAAGTCTCCTCGATTCTCTGAACCAATAGTTTAAAGCAGCTATTCAGGCTTGTTTTGCTGACTGAATCTTGTCTTACACAACGCTGTTTTTAATTCTCTGGCAACGGCTTTCGCTGTTGTTTCAGATGGGAGAAATTTAATTTATGGTAGTCCGTGGCTCTGCCCCTCTCCCTACCCCTTGGTCGGAGAGTTTGGCACAACCCAGGATTGACGAGACTGCCTCTGTCCATTCCTTTTCCAATGTCATTGGAAATGTGGCGATCGGTGCAGACGCGCTGATTGCTCCTGGGACTTCTATTCGCGCTGACGAAGGGAGTCCTTTTTCCATCGGCGCGGGAAGCCATGTTCAGGATGGCGTGATTATTCATGGACTGAAGCAGGGGCGAGTTATCGGAGACGATGGGCAGGAGTATTCAGTCTGGATTGGCAGGAATACTTCGATCGCTCACATGGCTCTTGTTCATGGTCCGGTATATGTGGGTGACAACTGCTTCATCGGCTTTCGGTCAACACTTTTCAATGCGCGAATTGGGGCAGGCTGTGTCGTCATGATGCACGCACTGATTCAGGATGTTGAAATTCCTCCCGGCAAGTTTGTGCCTTCAGGGTCAATTATTACTCAGCAGCAGCAAGCCGATCGGTTGCCCAATGTCCAAACGGCTGACCTAGCGTTTGCCGCTCATTTGATGGGCATGAACCGTGCCCAACGATCGGGGCATCACGGTGCAAACACATGGACTCACTTTGCTCCGATGCGGCAGCAGTTAGAGCGGGTCTATCACAGTGATACCCACAGTGACCCCGGCGATCGTTCACGCGAATTCAGTTCTTCTAGCGATTCACAGGATCAAATGCAACATACTCGTTTAGCTCCGGCAGTGGTGGAGCAGGTTCGTCGGCTTCTCTCTCAAGGTCTTCGGATTGGCATGGAACATGCCGATGCGCGTCGATTTCAAACTAGCTCGTGGAGTAGCTGTACCCCAATTCAGTCTAATCACGAACAGGATGTGCTATCTGCGCTAGAAAGCTGCATTGCTGAGCATGGCGGCGAGTATGTGCGGGTCTTTGGCATTGATACTAAAACGAAGCAGCGAGTCTCTGAAATGACCGTGCAGCGTCCGGGCGATAAGCCTGCTCCGGTTAGTTCGCCTTCTAGCAGCTACAGCTCTAGTTCTTCCAGCTACGGCTCTGCTCCTTCTAGCAGCTACGGCTCTAGTTCTTCCAGCTACGGCTCTGCTCCTTCTAGCAGCTACGGCAGCTACGGATCGTCGGGAAGTAGTCATCTGAGTGCTGAAGTGGTGGAGAAAGTGCGTCAGCTCGTGGCACAGGGCTTCAAGATTGGCACAGAGCACGCCGATGCACGCCGATTCCGAACAAGCTCCTGGTATAGCTGCGTGCCTATTCAGGCATCACGGGAGTCTGAGGCGATCGCTGCCCTCGAAAGCTGCCTGGCTGAGCATAGCGGCGAGTATGTGCGGGTCTTTGGCATTGATACCCGGTCAAAGCAGCGCATTTCTGAAATGATCGTGCAGCGTCCGGGCGACACCGGGAACGGCAAAACCAGTGCGCCTGCACCCAGCAACTACCAGGCTCCCGTCAGCAACAACGGATACAGTACGCCTGCACCCAGTCAGCCTGCATCGGGAAGCGGCAAATTGAGCCGTGAAGTGGTGGATCAGGTCAGACAACTGCTAGCGCAGGGATATCGGGTTGCAGCAGAACACGCGGATACCCGTCGATTCCAGACCAGTTCCTGGAAAACCTGTGCGCCGATTCAGTCAAACCGTGAACAGGATGTGCTGTCGGCAATCGAAGGCTGTATGACAGAAAACGCAGGCGAGTATGTGCGGTTATTTGGCGTAGATATGAAGTCGAAGCGTCGCGTTGCGGAGGTCATCGTTCAGCGTCCATAGTGCCTTGATAAGGACACGATAGAACCTGGATGACGGTAACTAACTATGCCTCGCCCTCGCCCTGTCATTGACGACACCCATTTGTTCGTCAGTGGTGACGTTGTGATTCATCCGACTGCGACGATCGCGCCTGATGTGCTGCTGCAAGCCGATCCAGGTTGTGCGCTTGTAGTGGCTGCTGGAGCTTGTATTGGCACGGGTTCAGTTCTTCATGCTTATCAGGGACAACTGACGATCGAATCAGGCGCAACGCTGGGCAGCGGGGTGCTAGTGGTGGGGCAGGGAACGATCGGGGCAGAAGCCTGTATCGGCTCGATGAGTACGATCATTGATAGCTCGATCGAAGCGAATCAATCAGTCCCTCCGGGTTCTCTGATTGGGGACGGGAGCCGTCAGGTTGACCTGGCAGCGGTTCCTTCATCTAGCCCTCAGGCAAATTCCCCCATTCGCCCCCCAGCCAGCCCCCCAACTCCGCAAGTTGCCCCTAATTTTTCGCAGTCTACGCTTTTTGGAACGAATGGTGCAGTGCCGCCTGTGCCTTCTCCAAAAGCGAACGGGGCTGTCTCACCTGCGCCTCCGAACGCTTCATCCGATCCGCCTATCGCTTCTACAATCCAGCCTGTGCCTCCATCTAAGAAGGCAATGACGCAGATTTACGGTCAGGCGTATTTGGAGCGTATCATGGTCACCATGTTTCCTCATCGGCAACTGTTTGAGCCGCCCCCCAATCCACCCGAAAACTCGCCGGACTCCCCAGCAGGATAGGTGCGCTCTCTGAAAGACAAGCTATGCTTGGGGTGGAGATAGATTGCATTTCAGGTTTCACCATCCGCCTCCCAAGACTGCTATGACTTATTCAACCGGATCGTCCATGTACAGCGAGAGTGCCTTGGGGCTGGTTTCAACCCGCAGTTTTCCGGCGATCGTTGGCACTGCTGATATGATGCTTAAGTCCGCAGGTGTGCGGCTAGTAGGCTACGAAAAGATTGGGAGCGGCTACTGCACGGCGATTGTGCGGGGACGCATCTCTGATGTGCGGCTGGCGGTTGAGCAGGGAGCCGATATCGCAGAGCAGTTTGGTGAGCTCGTAGCAAAAGCAATTATTCCCCGTCCAATGCCGAATCTGGAAATGATTCTGCCGATTAGCGGTCAGCTTTCCCGCTTTGCTTCGGAGCAGGGAACCAGTCGGCTCAGCAATCTGGCGATCGGCTTATTGGAAACACGCGGTTTTCCGGCAATGGTGGGCGCGGCGGACGCGATGCTGAAATCGGCAGACGTGCTGCTGTCTTCCTACGAGGTAATTGGCGACGGGCTCTGCACCGTGATTGTTCGCGGACGGACGGCAGATGTGGCAGTCGCAGTCGAAGCCGGAATGCACGAAGCGGAGCGAATTGGTGAACTTCATGCGGTAATGGTCATTCCGCGTCCGCTGGAAGACCTGGAGGATACGCTGCCTGTCGCCAGCTGCTGGGTCGAGAAGAAGCAGCCGATCGCCCTTCCGATCAATCTCCGCCAAACTCAAAAAGAATTGGTAGAACAGCAGGTAGAACTGCCCGATCTTCAGCAAATGGTGGTGCCGGAGGAAGTCGAACGCGACGGATAAAAAATTATGACTTCTCAGCAAGGACGCTGGCAGTTTTGGATCGATCGAGGCGGCACGTTTACCGATGTTGTAGCGCAGCGTCCAGACGGTTCTCTGACGATTCACAAGCTGCTGTCTGAGAATCCCGATCGCTACAGCGACGCGCCTCTTCAAGGCATCCGCGAGGTAATGGGTCTTCCTGTAAACGTGCCGCTCCCTACGGCCCAAATTGCGGCAATTAAGATGGGAACCACCGTTGCGACCAACGCGCTGCTGGAACGCAAAGGCGATCGAACCGTGCTGCTGATCACGCAGGGATTTCGCGACGCGCTACGGATTGGCTATCAGAATCGCCCCAACATTTTTGCGCGGCAAATTATTTTACCGGAAATGCTTTATGAGCGCGTGATCGAAGTCGAGGAACGCTGTACAGCTCAAGGCGAAATTCTCGCGCCGCTTCATCCTACTCGTTTGACTGCCGATCTCCAAATTGCATACAACGCAGGAATTCGCGCCTGTGCAATCGTCTTAATGCATGGCTATCGCTATCCCGCCCATGAACAGCAGGTTGCTGACCTTGCAAAGGCGATCGGATTCACTCAAATTTCCGTTTCTCACCGAGTCAGTCCGCTGATGAAGCTAGTGAGCCGGGGAGATACCACGGTTGTTGATGCCTATTTGTCGCCGATTCTGAGGCGATATGTCGATCGCATTGCTGCTGAACTTCAGCAATCGGGCACTGGCTACAAGCCCGCGCTGATGTTTATGCAGTCAAATGGCGGGCTTACCGATGCTAGCCTGTTTCAGGGCAAAGACAGCATTCTCTCTGGTCCGGCAGGCGGCATTGTGGGAGCGGTGCAAACCAGTGCGAGAGCAGGATTTGACAAAATTATCGGCTTTGACATGGGTGGCACTTCAACCGATGTATCCCACTTCAACGGCGAGTATGAGCGGGTGTTTGAAACCGAGGTCGCAGGAGTCAGACTGCGTGCGCCGATGATGTCAATTCATACGGTTGCGGCAGGAGGCGGTTCGATTTTGCAGTTTGACGGTGCGCGCTATCGAGTCGGACCCCAATCGGCGGGAGCACATCCTGGACCTGCCTGCTATCGCAAAGGCGGACCCCTGACAGTGACAGACTGTAATGTAATGCTGGGTAGAATCCAGCCGCAGTTTTTCCCACAGGTTTTTGGGCAGGAGGGCAATCAGCCGATCGACTTCCAGATTGTGCAGCAACAATTCACTCATTTAGCGGCAGAAATTGCGGCAAAGACAGGGAGTGCTCAAACTCCTCAGCAAGTTGCCGAAGGATTTCTAACGATCGCGATTGACAAAATGGCAACCGCGATCAAAAAAATCTCGATCCAGCGCGGCTACGATGTGGCTCAATACACCCTTTGCTGTTTTGGGGGCGCAGGCGGACAGCACGCTTGTCGCATTGCAGACGCACTGGGCATACGTCAGGTGTTTCTCCATCCCTATGCTGGTGTACTCTCGGCTTACGGTATGGGCTTGGCAGATATCAGCACGATTCGCGAACAGGCGATCGAAGCCCGTCTTACCGATGAAGTACTATCGACCCTGACCGAAATTCTGAATAACCTCACCGCAGAAGCTCACACCGCCGTTCAGCAGCAGGGCATTTTGCCGGAGAATATTCGATCGCTTTCCAGAGTTCATCTGCGCTATGAAGGCACGGATTCTGCATTGGTTATTGACTTTGGCGATCGTCCAGCCATGCTGCGCCAGTACGAGTCGGCATATCAGCAACGATACGGGTTTGTGATGAAGAACAAACCCCTAATTGTAGAAGCAGTTTCAGTTGAAGCGATCGGTAAAACGACTACCCCGACCGAGCGGGTAACCGCTCCCCCACGGACTCAACCCCTTTACCCCACCTCAACGGTGCAGATGTACACTGGGGGCCAGGAACACAATACGCCCGTCTACCTGCGTGAGCAGCTTTGTGCCCACGATCGTCTCCTGGGACCAGCTCTGCTGATCGAAGCAACCAGTACGAACGTAATTGAACCCGGCTGGCTGGCAGTTCTAACCGAGAACAATCATTTGCTGCTGCAAAAGCAAACGGGTGTCAATGCTCAGCGCGAATCCCAAATCGACCTACCGCTCGCCAAGCCCGACCCGGTACTGCTGGAAATTTTTAATAATTTGGTGCGATCGATCGCTGAAGAAATGGGTGTGACGCTGCAAAACACCAGCTACTCTGTGAACATCAAGGAACGGCTGGATTTTTCCTGTGCCATATTCGATCGCAGTGGACAGTTAGTTGCTAACGCACCCCATATCCCAGTGCATTTGGGTTCGATGAGCGAAAGTGTCCAGAGCTTGATGACCGCAAAGGGCAACCGCTTGAAACCGGGCGATGTCTATGTACAAAATAATCCCTACAACGGCGGTACTCACTTGCCTGACATCACGGTGATCACACCCGTTTTTTTAGAAACTAATACACCGCAGTTTTACGTTGCCTCACGCGGACATCATGCTGATATCGGGGGAATCACACCTGGCTCAATGCCGCCGCATAGTCAAACGATCGAGCAGGAAGGCATTTTGATCGATAATTTTCTGTTGGTCGAACAGGGACAGTTTCGTGAAGCGGAGATGCGGCAATTGTTAAATACCGAAGCTTATCCGGCACGTAATCCCGACCAAAATATTGCCGACCTTCAGGCACAGGTGGCAGCGAACGAACGCGGTGTGCAAGAACTCCGGCGCATGGTGAGTCACTACGGGCTAGAAACGGTGCAAACCTATATGCAGTTCGTTCAGGATAATGCAGCCGAAGCAGTGCGGCGAGTCCTCAGTGTCCTTCAAGACGGCAGTTTTACTTACCCGATGGATGATGGCACTCAAATTCAGGTCAAAGTTACGATCGATCGCCCTCACCGTACAGCAACCGTTGACTTTACAGGGACTTCTCCGCAGCAGCCCAACAACCTCAATGCACCCCTCGCAATCTGCAAAGCGGTCGTTCTTTATGTGTTTAGAACGCTTGTTGAGGATGATATTCCCTTGAACGCAGGCTGTCTTCAGCCGCTCACGATCGTTGTCCCGGAAGGCAGCTTGCTGAATCCGCACTACCCCGCTGCCGTGGTTGCAGGCAATGTAGAAACTTCCCAGGCAATCGCCAATGCCCTTTATGGTGCGCTCGGAGTCATGGCAGCCGCACAGGGCACGATGAACAATTTCACGTTTGGCAACGATCGCTATCAGTATTACGAAACGATTTGCGGCGGGTCAGGAGCAGGCAAAACGTTCGATGGCACAGACGCAGTGCAAACCCACATGACCAATTCGCGCCTCACCGACCCAGAAGTGCTGGAATGGCGGTTTCCGGTGCTGCTCGAAAATTTTGCGATTCGTACCGGAAGCGGCGGAACGGGAACTCATCAGGGTGGCAATGGAGTAATTCGCTGTCTCCAGTTCCGGGAATCGATGACGGCAGCAATTCTGTCCAGCCATCGTGTGGTTTCTCCCTTTGGGTTAGCAGGCGGTCAGCCAGGGGCGATCGGACGCAATTCAGTCGTGCGATCGACCGGTGAAACGGAACTTTTAAGCGGTAGAGCCGAAGTCACGATGAATCCAGGCGATCAGTTTAGGATTGAAACGCCCGGTGGCGGAGGATATGGCAATCCCTCAAATTAAACTCTGGCTTACCCAGATTGAACCCTGGCTCAGCAGTTAAAGAACGCGCAGTACACTTGCGATCGTCTGCACTGACTCCATCGATCGAATTTCCGCCAGTGCCTCCCGGAAGTTGGCTTCTCGAACATAGTGCGTGATTACCACGATTTCTGCGGAATCATCGCGCATTCCGGTTTGCACCACCGATTCCAGGCTCACCTCGTGGTTGCCAAAACAGGTTCCGAGCTTCCCAATCACGCCCGGACTATCCTGGGTTAAAACCCGTGCATAAAATCGTGTTACCAGTTCATCGATCGGCGTGATTTTGCTGTAATGCTGATGGGAGCAGGCAAGCAACGGATCAAGCAAAGGTTTGCCATTGGGCTGCACAACCGTTTCGCGTCCTACTTTCAGAATGGCAGCAATATTAAGAATATCGGCGACGACTGCGCTGGCGGTTGGTCCTGACCCTGCCCCAGGACCGAAAAACATCACCTGCCCCACAGGTTCACCTTCGATCAAAATCGCGTTATAGACGCCATTTACGCTGGCAAGCGGGTGGCTCTTGGGAACCAGTGTCGGGTGAACCCGCACCTGCAACTGCTCTAGTTCATCTGTTTTAACAGCATCTTTAACAGCATCCCGCTTCGCCGTTGCCAGTAGCTTGATCACAAAGCCAAGCTTTTCTGCGTAGGCAATATCCGCTGCACTGACCGATCGAATTCCTTCGCAGTAGACTTCGGGTAGCTTGATTCGCCCCCCAAACGCCAGCGATGCCAGAATTGCCACTTTATCGGCTGCGTCGAGTCCATCAACGTCTGCTGTTGGATCAGCTTCGGCATACCCTAATCGCTGAGCGTCTGCCAGTACATCATGAAAATCACTGCCTTCCGCTTGCATCCGGCTCAAAATATAGTTTGTGGTGCCGTTCACAATCCCAATGACTGTCTGAATTCGGTTGGCACAAAGCGATTGTTTTAACGGCTCAATCACCGGAATGCCGCCCGCAACCGCCGCCTCAATCAACACATAAACCCCAGCCGCATTTGCTGCCGTAAAAATCTCATCCCCATAACGAGCGATCGCCGCCTTATTGGCAGTGACAACGTGCTTGCCGTGGGCAATTGCCTTCAACATTAAGGAACGCGCAGGCTCTAAGCCCCCCATCACCTCAACGACAATATCAATTTCTGGATCGGTGACGATCGATTCTAAATCAGTCGTGAGTTGCTCTGCGGGCAGATCGACCGACCTGGCTCTATCGAGCGATCGAACACCTACACGATGGATTTGCAGCTCTTGCAGCAAGGGATGTCGCTGCGCCGGATCAAGCAGAATCGCGGCTGTGCCTGAACCGACTGTTCCTAATCCCAATAAGCCAACCTTAAATGCCACGGGCAATCACTCACTCAAACAGGTCTACCTGACAATTGTAGGCGGGTGCGGCATCAGAAGCAGCACCTTAATCTCATCCTCAGTCGTCAAGATGCTGCTTTAGAGAAGCGATTGCAGATCTCCTGCAGAATCTCCGTAACCTCCACCCCTCTCACAAGTAAAAACCTCTTGTTGTCAGGCAATCTTCATATCTCCTTAAAAATCTCTTGATGATCACCCATGCCCAGCCGAAGTTGAATGCAATAAGATGGAGGTATCATCGAATCGATAAGGCAGCGATTTTGCCGCAGATGCTGTCTAGGGCAGCAGTTGTTTTAGGCAATCGGTAACTTCAGGCGATCGGTAAGGTGTTCCTGCAAAATCTGTCCGGTAAACGTCCGGTAAAAGGGTGTTCCAAGAGGGTGTTGCAAAAGTGTATTGCATGAATTGCCTGCCTCAGGCAAGCCACGGGAGCTGATTGAGATGGACAGCGAAACTCGGCAGTATTATCAGGTTCCCTCACGAGAGAGTCCTTTCTATGCTGTCTCAACCAACCGAACAATGAACAGCTGCAATCCGCCTCACGGCAGCGCGATCGATTTCATGCCAGAACTCGACTACCCGCCCCAGCTTGAAGATGAGGCAGCAGAGCAAATTTTAGAGCGGTTGCGTCAGGGTCAACTCTGGATTGTAAACAGTCGGCGACGCAACGGACTCATTTTATGTAAAGAGTTTCATGCCGAGTTTGCAGGACCAGGGGCAGCGATCGGCAGCATTTTCGATCAAGACTGTCAGCGCGTTATTCCCGTTGGAAACCTCTCTTTGCTGCGTCCTGAACATCACAAGGATCGCCAGAATGCCTACTTGATCCGGCGACAGTGGATCAAGCTTACCCAGCAGTCTACTGACCAGTCGGAGCCGGATAAGCGCGCCCAGATGGTCTTAACCCAATTTGAAACCTACTTTGATCAAGAAACGATCGCCCGCATCCCGGATGAGATTTTTGCTCTGCTAGTTGGGGTACTGCCTTACTCGATTCGTAAGACTCGTCGTACTCCGGGCAAGCTTAACATAAAGGTCAAAACCTGAGCAGCATTCGGTTTGCGGTAGATTTGGTCAACTTCCGTTGGAATTGAGCAAGCGAAAAATAGCTTTTGCTCAGTCAACTTTGCTTAGTCAACTAAGTGATGCTCCATTGCATAGCGCACCAGTTCTGCTCGATTGTTCGCTTCAGTTTTTCTCAGTAGGCTGCTCACATATTTCTCGATCGTACGCGGGCTCAGGTGGAGCTGCTCTCCGATCTGGTTATTCGACAATCCCTCGGATAGCAGGGAAAGAACTTCGATTTCGCGGCCTGTAAAATCTAATAGCTGCTGACGCGAAGCAGGCGGTTGAATTACAGGCTGCACAGCCGTATCTGTTTCTGATCTTCCCACCGTTGCCTGAGATCGCCACTCGGTTGCAATGAGCTGCGATCGTTCCAGCAAATTGCGAACAACGGCTCCCAGTTCTTCTAGCTCAAATGGTTTAGCAAGATAGGCATCACCCCCTAGCTGATAGCCACGAATTCGCTCCTGGGTATCGCTTCTGGCGGTCAGGAAAATCACAGGCAGCAGCCGGAATTCTGGCTTGAGACGCACCTGACGAACGAGTTCGTAGCCGTCCATTTGCGGCATTGTTACGTCTGTGACGAGCAAGTGCGGTCTGTAGTGACCGACCAAATCTAGTGCCTTTGCCCCATTGTCTGCTGCAATTACCGAATAGCCCTTGAGCTCAAGATAATCACTGACCGCAAGACAAGTTCCTGGATCGTCGTCGGCAACAAGAATTGTCAGGGGCATGAAGAATAACCTCTTGACATGACTTCTGACCTGGATAGAGTCAGAGATGAACTATATTTCATTGTGACTGCTGGAACTGTATCGTTTCTTCAGTTCTATGATGTATTTTGCCACGCCCTTTTGACTAGAAATGGCACTCAATCATCGGCTGCTGCGTCCTACAAGCAGATTGAGATCTTTCCATCTATGCAGTTTCATGCTGAGAATGGAATACTACCTGGGAGAGGAGTTTAAAAAAGCTATGAGTTCATCCTTGTTGTCGGGCAATGCGAAGGAACGGGTTGTGTTACCCAGTCAGCCGCTGGACGTCTCTGCGGTCGTGCCGCTCTACAACGAGGTGGAAAGCCTACCTGTGCTGATGGAGACGATCGCCCGAACGCTGCAAGACAATCAGCTCTCCTATGAAATTATCTGTGTTGATGATGGCTCAAAGGATGGCTCGACCGAGCTGCTAAAGCAAATGGCTCAGGAGCGGACGGACCTAAAAGCAGTGCTGCTGCGTCGCAACTACGGTCAAACTGCAGCAATGGCAGCCGGGTTCAACCAGGCGCGGGGTCGAGTAATTATTACGTTAGATGCTGATTTGCAAAACGATCCGGCTGATATCCCCAATCTTCTAGCAAAGCTGGCAGAAGGATATGACTTGGTGAGCGGTTGGCGCAAGCAGCGGCAGGATGCCATGATGACTCGCCTGATTCCTTCTCGCATTGCGAACTGGCTGATTGGTCGAGTGACAGGCGTGCAGATTCACGACTATGGCTGTTCACTGAAGGCTTATCGATCGGAACTCGTGATCGATATGAATCTGTATGGTGAGTTGCACCGCTTTCTACCCGCTCTAGCATTTATTGAGGGAGCCAGAATCGCTGAGATTCCGGTTCGGCATCATGCCCGCCGCTTTGGACAGAGTAAATACGGCTTGGGGCGCACATTTCGCGTTTTGATGGATTTGCTCACCATCTTTTTTATGAAGCGATTTCTCACCCGGCCCATGCACGTTTTTGGCTGGTTTGGCTTGATCTCAATGCTGCTAGGCATAGCAACCGGACTCTACCTGACCTTTGTCAAGTTTGCACTGGGGCAAAGTATTGGCGATCGCCCTTTGCTGTTTCTGGCAGTCGTGTTGTTCTTAACGGGAGTACAGCTTTTTAGCTTTGGGCTTTTGGCAGAGCTGCTGATGCGAACCTATCATGAGTCTCAAAAGCGTCCGATCTACCGAATTCGAGAAATCGTCGGGACATCGGGGTCTCTGCCATAGCGATGTCGCTTGGGTGGAATACTCTAAACGCCTTGCAGAGGCTTGTGCCAGTCCTTGGATACGTCCGATCGCGCACGCGGAACTTCACGAATTTTGATAGAGTCTTTAGGTGAATTAAGACTTGCTAACATTCCTGGCAATGTAGCTGTAAATCATTCCTAACCTATGAAACGCCAAACTTCTCCAATGCTTCGTCTTTTTGCCGCTCTAGCAGCAAGTAGCTGTCTCCTGACCGGGCTAGCTGCAACCGCTCTGGCTCAGGGAGGTCCGGGGTTAACGATTTTTAGTGGCGTAAGCCGGGAAAATCAGCTCAGCTATCGGCAGGACTACTATGGTAGACCGGGAACTCGCGATCGGTACTATCTCAATATTCCAGCCACCAAAATGACGTTTGCGGTATCTGAATTTGCCGTCACTTACCCCGAAACTTATGGGGGCAGATTTGACCCAGAGCGGGTCGAAGTCACGTCAAACGGCGAGAAAATTGCGATCGAGGATGTGGTATGGGATCAGGATAACCGGGTGCTGGAAATTTACCCTCAGGAACCTGTTCCGGCAGATACCCGGGTGCAAATCATTTTGTCTAACGTACGGAACCCCAACCGTCCGGGAACTCACTATTTCAATGCAATGGTGCGCTCTCCGGGCGATCTGCCGATGATGCGCTATGTGGGAACCTGGATTCTTAGCATCAACAACCAGGGCAGTGCATCTCGCTAGCCTTCTTGCTTCCCGGCAACGGGGTGGTATGATTAGAAATCGTGGCTTTTTAGATCTTTAGAATTGCTGGGAGCAAAGCGGTATGACTAAGCGCACCCTGGAAGGAACTCGCCGGAAGCGCAGACGGGTTTCTGGTTTTCGGACAAGAATGCGAACCAAGAATGGACAGCGTGTGATTAAGGCGCGGCGGCAGAAAGGTCGGGAAAAACTTTCTGTTAGTTAGACGCGATCGTCAATGGATGGGCTGACGTGGCTCTGCCTGGATGCCATCGGCTTAAACATCGTGATGACTTTAGCAGAGTCTATCAGTCGGGTCTACGGCGATCGACTGCTAATTTGACGTTGAGAGCTTTGCGTTTGCCGGCTGCGCTAAATTCAGAGGCAGTTCGCTGTGCCCGGATTGGGATTTCGATCAGCCAAAAAGTGAGTAAGCGGGCAGTAGTGCGAAACCGGATTAAGCGGCAAATTCATGCTGTATTCCGGCAGTTTCTTCCCGCTTTGGTTCCAGGCTGGATGCTGGTTATTGTGGTAAAACCCAGCGCAACTCAGTGCGGTTATGAACAATTTCTGCAAGAATTAAAGCAGCTATTGACAAGTGCTGAGGTATGGCATGGCGATTAAGGAAGAAGTCTATTACGAGGGCGGTCCTCATATCGGCGAGCTAATTACGAATATTCTGCTAGGCTTCACAGTGATATGCCTGCCGCTTACGGTTGGCGCGATCGTTCGTGCCCTCTGGCTTCGCTATCGCATTACCGATCGCCGAATCTCGGTAACAGGCGGCTGGATGGGTCGCGATCGAGCTGATTTTATCTACTCGGAAGTCGCCAAAATTGTGACTGTACCGCGAGGATTGGGAGCCTGGGGCGATATGGTGATTACGCTCAAGGACGGCAGCCGGATTGAGCTGCGAGCAGTGCCCAAGTTCCGAGAAGTGTATGGCTACATTAGTGAAAAAATTCCAGCAAGAGCGCGGAACATCAGCGGCGGGCTAGGTACGTCGAAGTAATTGCTCCGAGGGCAGGAGATGCTTTGAGTCTGAGACTCTGCGGGAAAATCCCGACCCTGTTGCTCAGATAATAGCTCCTTGCCTCTTCGGTTTTCTCTACTCATAATCGCTCACAATTTCGGTACGCTAGACTTGGACTCACTCGAAGGACGCAGGTAGACAAAGCGCATGGACTTTGGTGTCGGATTTTTATCAAACAATGTAATGCTGCCGATCCTGGATTTCTTTTACGGGATTGTGCCTAGCTATGGTCTGGCGATCGTCGCCCTGACCCTGGTAATTCGTTTTGCGCTCTATCCTTTGAGTGCAGGTTCAATTCGCAGTATGCGTCGGATGCGAGTTGCTCAACCTGCCATGCAAAAGCGGGTCAAAGAAATCCAGGAACGCTACAAGGACGACCCTGCAAAGCAGCAGGAGGAAATGAGCAAAACCTATAAGGAATTTGGCAATCCGCTGGCGGGATGTTTTCCCGTTCTGGTGCAGATGCCTGTCCTGTTTGCGCTGTTTGCCACCTTGCGTGGGTCGCCATTCTCTGACGTGAACTACAACGTTAACGTGCAGATTTTGCCGCGTGAGCAGATCGAGCAGATTCAGCCCCAAGCTTTTACCACGAATCCTCAAAATATTTATATTGCGGACGGAGTTCACGTTCCGGTCGCGGCACTGCTTGCAGGTGGAAATAAGCTTGCAATCGGTGAGAAAACGCCAATTCTGTTTCAAACTTCTGAGGGTAAATCGCTGAAAGAAGTGCTGGCGGAGTATCCTGAAACCGAGCTGAAGCCAAGCTGGAAGATTACCAAAGGCGAAGATCTGGTTCGCATTGATGAAAATGGTAGCCTGGAAGCACTCCAGCCCGGTGAAGCTACACTGCAAGGAATAATGCCCGGACTGGCAGCCAACAAAGGCTTCTTGTTTATCAAAGCTCTGGGACGAGTTGGCGCAACCGATCCAGATGGCAGCATTAATTGGGATATTGTCGGCATGGTGGTGTTCTTCGGACTCAGCCTGTACGTCAACCAGCTCATCTCAGGACAGGGACCGAACTCGAATCCGCAGCAGCAGACGGTCAACCGGATTACACCTGTGATATTCTCCGGGATGTTTCTGTTCTTCCCGCTGCCTGCCGGGGTACTGATGTATATGGTGATTGCCAACATTTTCCAAACCCTGCAAACTTGGATTCTTTCCAGAGAACCCCTGCCGGAAAATTTGCAAAAGCTGGTGGAGGCTGAAGAAAAAGCGCAGGGCAACGGTCGAGAAGCTTTACCGTTTGAGCCAGTTCGTTCTAAAAAAGAACTGGAGGAACCTAAGAAAGAAACGGCTAAGAAGGATGCGCCTAAATCCGAAAACAAGTCTGTGAATAAGACTGCAAAGAAAGACACTGGGCGCACCGACAAGAAAAAAGGTTAGGGGCTGCTATGGATGACACCTCAGTTCAGCACGGCAAACAATGGCTGGAAGAATTGCTGACCATGGCGGGACTGCCCGCCTCTGTTGAAGTGAATGCAGATAAGCTCAGCACGGAGGGGAGTTGCTGGCTGACGATCGACGATCGCACCCTGTCTCCTGTCCAGGTTGAGTCGCTGCTAGGAACGGATGGGGCTGTTCTAGACGCAATTCAGTATCTTGCGAATACTACGCTGAACTTAGGGCATCCAGAAGAGCAGCAAACCGCGTTTACAGTGGAGCTGGGAGGATATCGGGTACGACGGCAAACTGAGCTTCAGGCTCTTGCCGATCGTGCGATAGAGCAGGTGCGCGAAAGCGGTGAGGAATACGAGTTGACTGCCCTTTCATCCGCAGAACGCCGACAGGTACATACCTATCTGAAAGAATTCACTGACCTGGAAACCTTTAGCCGGGGGCGAGAACCCGATCGCCGCTTAGTGATTCGTCTGCACCAGATTGAAGCGGAGCCTGCTGAAGAGTAACCCTCATTCTGGGTAAACCCGAATCGCCCCGGTCGGAAAATACTCAACGTTTTTGATAAACAGTGCTTGTTAAACTGATGAAAAGAGCTGAGGCAGGATTGCTGTTTCTGTCGTGGCTCTAATTCGTGTTAAAGGGACTGATTATGGAACGGATCTACATCCCGCAGCTTCTAAAGGCAGTTGAACAAACCGAAACGATTTCTGTACGCGAGCACCTGCGCGAGCTGGAAACGCTGACTCCGGTGCAGGGCTTTGTTAAAGTGAGCCATCGGTCAGGCTATCTGGAAGTGCGTGCCCAGGCAGAAGCGATCGTAACGCTGACCTGCGATCGCTGTCTTCAGCAGTACAATCATCGGCTTGTGGTAGATGCTTCTGAGGTGATCTGGCTTCAAGAGCGAATTGAGCCTGAAGAAGAGGGCGCAGAGGTCGAAGTTGCCTTTGACGATCTGGTCGAAACGCTGCCGCCCAACGGATTTTTTGCGCCTGAAACCTGGCTGTATGAGCAGTTTTGTCTGGCTCTGCCACAGCGTCAGCTTTGTGATCAGCAGTGTCAGGGTATTCAAATTCAGGAGAACAGTGAGACGTCGGGGACAGTCGATCGGCGTTGGGCATCGCTGGAAGCCTTACGCAACCATCTACCCTAGTAGCAGCCGTCCTGTGCGGCAGGAAAATCAGCAGTTAGAACCGGAAGCGGATTGATTTCTAAGAGTGAATTGGTAGAGTGAAGTGGAGACTTTTCGTATAGCGATTTGCCTCAACTGTGAATCACTTCATCTGAACCGCTCACTAGGCTCTGACTGCTGATGGCTTTTAATGACGAGTTTGAACTGCTGCTGCGTGCCCGCTATTCCATCATTTACATTCCGACACGCGAAGAAGAACGGGTTGAAGCTGCCATTGTCGAATCTGCAAAACGGCAGGGCAACCGGGGTGTTTATTTCTGGGATTTTGTAGACGGCTATCAAGGTAATCCCAACGATACGGGCTTTGGAAAACGCAATCCTGTTCAGGCACTAGAATTTGTAGAAAAGCTGCCTGCGACGGTTCCTGCCGTTTTTGTGCTAAGAGATTTTCATCGGTTTCTCGAAGATGTTTCAGTGGCGCGGAAGCTGCGAAACTTGTCGCGTTTGCTGAAGTCTCAGCCGAAGAACATTGTGCTGCTGTCGCCCCAGCTCTCAATTCCTGAAGACTTAGGCGAAGTGCTGACCGTCCAGGAATTTCCCCTGCCCGAAACCGAGGAGATTCGAACAGAACTCAATCGCCTTTTACCTGCAACTGGGCAAACGCTGGACGCAAAAATGCTGGATGAACTGGTGCGTTCCTGTCAGGGACTTTCAATGGAGCGAATTCGCCGCGTTTTGGCAAAAGCGATCGCCAGTCGAGGAACCCTTCAGGAGGAAGATGTCGAGCTGGTGCTGGAAGAAAAGCGGCAAACCATTCGCCAGACCCAGATCCTTGACTTTTATCCAGCAACCGAGCGAATTTCTGACATTGGTGGACTGGATAACCTGAAGGACTGGCTATTACGGCGGGGCGGAGCCTTTACCGAGCGGGCGCGTCAGTATGGCTTACCCCATCCCAGAGGGCTGCTGCTGGTCGGCATCCAGGGAACTGGGAAGTCCCTGACGGCAAAGGCGATCGCCCATCACTGGCATTTGCCTCTGCTGCGACTGGATGTGGGTCGTTTGTTTGGAGGTTTGGTGGGAGAGTCGGAACTGCGAACCCGACAGATGATTCAGCTTTCGGAGGCTCTGGCTCCCTGCATTCTCTGGATTGACGAAATCGATAAAGCGTTTGCCGGTGTTGATGGTAGAGGCGATTCGGGAACCACGAGCCGTGTTTTTGGTACGTTTATTACCTGGTTAGCCGAAAAGAAATCTCCAGTGTTTGTTGTCGCGACGGCGAATAATATTCAGGCTTTGCCGCCCGAAATGCTGCGGCGCGGACGGTTTGACGAAATTTTCTTTGTGGGGCTTCCCAGCCAGGAAGAGCGAAAATCCATCTTTGCCGTGCATCTTTCGCGCCTGCGTCCCCACAACTTGAAGAGTTATGACCTCGATCGCCTTGCCTATGAAACCCCTGACTTTTCTGGGGCAGAAATTGAGCAAATTTTAATCGAAGCTATGCACCTGGGCTTTAGCCAGAACCGAGACTTCACGACAGAAGATATTTTAGAAGCTGCTAGTCAGCTCATTCCCCTGGCGCGTACTGCTCAAGACCAGATTCGGATTTTGCAAGACTGGGCAGAAAACGGCAGAGTGCGGCTTGCCTCTCGCCTTAATAGTTTAGGTAGCAGAATTCAGCAACAGTCCATACAATAGGGTGTCGTTGAGTTCACCTTTGAGATTGGGGATTGCACGATGAGTTTGACCAATATCAGTCAGTTTGTGTTGGGAGTTACGCTGGCGATCGGGCTACTGTTTGCTTCGGGCATGGCGGCTACTCGATATCTGCTCACTCGCGTCGCGACTCCGCCGCCCAGACCGACGTTTCCTAATGATCCGTCTCCGTCTCCGATTGCTCCGCCTGCTGTTCCGTCTGCGGCTGCCAGTCCTGCTGCCCCTGCTGCTTCTCCTGCCGCGAGTCCCAGTCCGGCAACGGAGGGATTTGCTGCCCGGGTTAATCAGCCGATCGGTTTAATTTTGCGGCAGGAAGCCAGTGCAGATGCAGCTCAAATTGGCGGAGTTGACTTTAATCAACAGGTCACGGTTTTGCAGGACAGCCCGGATGGCGGATGGCAAAAAATTCGGCTGACGGATGGCAGTGAAGGCTGGGTCAAAGGCGGCAATACAGAGCGCATCAACTAATTTGATCCCCCTTCCTAGCCTTGAGGGTGTCTTACTATTTAATCATTCGTCCAGACAGCAGCAGTTCCATTTGAATTGGGCTTTCTAGGGCGATGGCTTCCTCCTGTTTTCAGAGCTTTTGGTAGCGCGTGAGCAGGGGCACTGCCTGAGTTACATCTTGGAGAATCCGATCGCGAATCGTTCTAACTAAAATATTCCTAACTAAAATATTCGAGTTTGCCGTTGAATTCCTAGTTGCTTTACTCTCTACGCCCCGCCCCCTAAGCCGTACTCGATCGCACCATCCGACTCAGCACATTAAAATTACTGTCC
>NZ_JACJOR010000104.1:0-8428 GCF_014695615.1 Leptolyngbya sp. FACHB-711 | reverse complement strand
CGAAGGCGAGTAGCAAACTTCATGAGTGCCATCGGGCCACTGGACTTCAAAGCGAATTTCAGGCATGGGAGTTTCCTTATCAGGTTTCAACGTTCCGCAGCATTGGGGAATTTAGGGGGCAGTGTAAAATCTCTGTTGCTGCTCAAACATTTTCAATCAATTAAAACTAGCAGAACGCATGATTGAACTCAGTAACGCTTGATAATGATCTAAGTGCATCATCGCAGATGTTTTCCAGGAATAGGTCTCAACCACCGATCGGCTATTTTGCCTCAGAGCCTGAGAAACATCGGGCTGAATACTTTTAAGCATTGCTTGAGCGATCGAGGCTGGATGATCAGGAGCGGCGAAAAGAGTTTGCTGAGAATTGAGAAATTCAGTGAAGGGGGCATGATCGGAAACGATCGTCGGTAAGCCGCTTGCTAACGCTTCGAGAACGACAAGTCCCCAACCTTCTTTGACAGACGGAAAGACAAACGCATCAGCACAGCGATAAAGGCAGGGAAGATGCTCGTCTGCAATTACACCCGGCAGTAGAATCGATCGATCGAGTTCAAGCTCCAGTTCGTGAACCAGTGCGAAAAACTCGTCTCGGTAGGACTGGTAATCAAATAACGTTGCGCCGCCTGCAATCACAAGCTGTGCTTTGGGAAGCGATTTCTGAACCCGGGCAAAGGCTTTAACGAGTTGCAGCGTATTCTTGCGTGGTTCAATGCCGCCGACTGTCAGGAATACCGGATGTCCGGTGATTTGAAGCTGTTGCTTAAGCTGAAGATCCTGAGCCGAGGATACCGGGGTGAATCGATCGCAGTTTACGCCGTTGATCACTCTGGGCGCGTGAATTCCATACTGCTGGAGAAGCTGCTGCTGCCAGTAATCGCTCACGCAAAAACACAAATCCGGTTCACGAATCGATCGTTCCTGGCAATGCTGAAGATAAGGACTGTTGTAATCTTCGATATGGTGAACGGTACGCACGAACGAATGCACGAGCCCACGTTGGCGTAACGCTGCTAAGGCATTTGCGCTAATGCAATCCTGAGCATGAAAGATGTCGTAATTCTCAGACTGAAGATGATGCTCCAGGAAATCAACAAACTCCTGAATCCGCTGCTGAATCAGGCGATCGATCTCCGGCGGGGCGGTTCCTGCTGGAACAGGCTGATAGCGGCAAGCCAGCGATCGAGGCGATGCAGTTCCTCCTACAAAGTAATCAAAACCCCGCCCGTCTTTATCCAGCGCATACACGCAAAGCTGATGCCCTTGCTGATGCAGTGCTTCTGCCAGTTCGAGCGTGTGAATCACGCTGCCTCTGGGCTTAGTGGAATAGGTGAACAGGGCAATTCGCATTGTGGATCGGGCAGGAACGTGGATCAAGCAGGAACAGCAGGGGTGAAACCTGTAAGCGACTGCTTCTGCAAATTCCAGAAACAGATGGAATCTTGCTGCAATCGAAGCACCAGCTCGGACGTGCAGTTCACTTCGCCAATCGGTTCACAGATGAGCTGACGATCGCGAAACATTGCCTGAACTGTTGCGACATGATCAGAATCAATGCTCAACAGAAAGCCGTAGCTGGGAAACGCCGTTAGCCATTGATCGAGCGAGACACCTGCTGGGCAGGGAATTGCGTCCAGGTTCAGAACTGCCCCACAAGCGGAAGTTTCGAGCAGCATGAGGGTTGTGCCAATCACGCCGCCCATACTAATGTCCTTTCCGGCACGGCAAAGCCTTTTCTCTGCCAGATCGGGCAACAGAGCCAGATCTTCCTGCAAGCGCACTGGATCAGCCTTGGTCGCGGCATTCCAGAAGGCAAATTCAGGGTGCATCTGCCCGTCGAAATTGACTGCCATTAAAAGCTGCTGACCGGGCTGAGCATCAAAGCTTGTCATCAGACGTTCTGCCCGTCCTAAAATCGAGACAGAAAGCGCATTATAAGGACTATGGCAGTTGGTGTGTCCGCCCACGATCGGCACATCATATGCTTGAGCAGCTGCCTGCATTCCTGCCCAGATTTGCTGCGATTGTTCAACCGACTGGCTCCAGAGCGCATCGACCAAGGCGATCGGCCGACCCCCCATCGCATAGATATCGCTCACGTTGACCATCACCGCAGACCAGCCTGCAAACCAGGGGTCCTGCTCGACAAAAAATGGCATCATTCCCTCGCTTGCCAGCAGCAAATAAGCTTCCCCATCGGGAATCGCGGCGCAGTCATCGCCCAGCAGCACCTCTGCATCAAGCCAGTTAGGGGTTTGACGCAGAAAGTGGGCGGCAGTCTGAATATCTTGCTTGTGCAAAACGCCGATCGATTCTTGCAGCTTGGTAACGAGGGTAGACAGCATCAGGACGCTTCTCTTGCTTGAAAGGGGAGGACGGGACGGGGTTCGATTGCCGAGGAAAACTGCGAAGCAACCGTAGGAGGATAATAATTCAAATCCGCCTGCATCAGGTGATGGGGACGATCGCAAATTGTAATTTCTTCCAAGGATTCCCAGTGAAGCCGCTGGAAAAACCGCACGTTTTGAAGCTGAACCGTCGCCAGAAATCGCTCGCAACCCCAGGTGTTGGCTGTTGTGACTGCCTTGTGAATTAATCCTTTGCCGATCTGCCAGCCTTTGCGATAGTTGCAGTGTGTTCCCAGTCGTCCGCCGTACCAGAAGCCAGGTTGGGTTTCATAGATTCGCACCACCCCGACGATCGGATTCCGTTCATTTTCCAAGCCTTCCTGCAAATGCACAGCCACGATCGGATAGGCAGTCTGATCGATTTCATCCAGGTCGCTGTCCTGAAAAAGCCGCTGTTCGTCTACAAAAATCGAATGGCGCAGGGCAAAATAGGCTGCAATTTCATCAGGCGTTGTTGCAAGCTTGAACTGATATCGATTCATATTTGCTGAACCTGAGTGATGCGTGATTTCGGGAAAACTTCAAACTCTTTAAGAGAAGGTACGTCTAAACCTCATACGTCGAAAGCGCAGAACAAGCCCCACACTTCGCACACCCCGCCTTCATCTCTGCCGAGCGCAGCCCGGATTGCTTCAGCATTGCGCCGACTCGCTCGTAAAGCGTCTGCATAAATTCACTTTGAGGAGCCGGATGATTTGCCAGAGGCGTTCCCGTAATTGGTACAAAAGGCACAACAAAGGGATAAACGCCGATCTGAATCAATCGATCGCACATCTCCAAAAGTGTCTCTAAGCTATCTCCCAAACCTGCTAGTAAATAAGTGCTAACCTGTCCCCAGCCAAATACCTGAACCGCTGTCCCAAACGCATCAAAATAATGGGCTAAAGGCACAGATGCTTTTCCCGGCATAATTCGCGATCGAATCTCTGGATCAGCGGCTTCCAGGTGCATTCCTAAATTTTCAACGCCTGCATTTTTGAGGCGATCGAACCAGGCAAAATCGTCGGGCGGCTCGCACTGGGCCTGGATCGGTAAGTTTACCCTGGCTTTGATGGCTCTGGCGCATTCAGTCAGGTAGGCTGCGCCGCGATCGGGCGTATTGGGCGTTCCAGTGGTCATTACCATTTGCTTGATACCGTCTAGCCGCACGGCTGCTTCTGCGACCTCTGCAAGCTGCGCTGGCGTTTTGCGAGCGATCGTTCTGCCTGCTTCGAGCGATTGCCCGATCGCACAAAATTGACAGGACGTTGCAGCATCGCTGTAGCGCATACAAGTTTGTAGCACGGTAGTTGCTAGCACATCTCGACTGTGAAGCAGCGCAATCTTCCAGTAGGGAATGCCCTCTGCCGTGGTCAGACCATAGAACTGGGGCTGTTGCGGAAATTGAATCGGAGCGATCGGTTCTCCCTGACGTTCTAACAGCATTTCGGCTACTTTGCCGTTTTCCGTCAGGGCAATTGTGCCATCCACTCTCACGCTGTAGGGTGACTGTGCTGCCGGACTGTTGAAGATCGGAACCATTACCGTTGTGCCATCCACCGTCACAGCTTTATGATCCGACGGGCCTGCCCCACCCTGACGACCCGATGCACCCACATCCGAATCGACTAGCTTCAGACCATAGGACTGAAGTTCAGTAATCAGCGTTTGCTTATTCATAGTGAGAATGATGAGTGAATGATCGGGCAAATCAGGTGTCGATTGCTAAAGGCGTTTCGGATGATGCCCAAGAAGACGGGAAAACTGATTGAGAAGATGAATCAGAAGATACTGCGTTTAACATTGTCCTTGCCTCAGGATTCATCTGCAATTGCAGCAAATCAGGACGGGCATAGTGACCGACCGAATCCATCATGCGCTTGCGCTTGGTGATCAGCGAGAAGTCGAGATCGGCAACGATCATGCCCTCGCCTTCGGTAATGGGCGGACAGAGATGATTGCCTTCGGGACCAATAATGGCAGTATTACAGCCGCCGCTCAGCACCCGCTGAAGCTTTTCATCAGTGGTAATTTGTCCGACCTGTTCCGGCGAGAGCCAACCTGTTGAATTAATCACAAAACAGCCTGACTCCAGCGCATGATGGCGAATCGTAACCTCAATCTGATCAGTAAAAATCTGCCCTACCAGGGAACCAGGAAACTGGGCGCAGTGAATCTGCTCATGCTGTGTCATCAGCGCGAAGCGAGCCAGGGGATTGTAATGCTCCCAACAGGCAAGCGCGCCAATCCGCCCTACCGCAGAATCGATCGCCTTCAGCCCTGATCCATCTCCCTGCCCCCAAACCATGCGCTCGTGATAAGTCGGCGTGATCTTGCGTCGCTTAAGCAGCAGGGTTCCATCTGCATCGAAAATGAGCTGTGTGTTATAGAGGGAGCCATGATCGCGCTCATTCACACCTAGCACCACAACCATGCCATAGGAACGCGCCGCACGGCTTACGGCATCGGTGACAGGTCCGGGAACGGTTACAGCTTCTTCGTAGAGCCGCATGTGTTCCTTGCCCATTAGAACCGGGGGCTGCACAAACGAGAAGTAGGGATAGTAGGGAATGAACGTTTCTGGGAAAACGACAATCTGTGCCCCTTCTTTTGCAGCCTGGGCGATCGACTGCAACACTTTCTCAGTTGTACCATCCCGGTTAAACAGCACCGGACTGATCTGGACTGCTGCGGCGCGAACCGTGCGTGAGTAATCCATAGAATCACAAATTGCGGATGCAAACGGTGGGGAAATTTAGCCCAGTTTGTCCTGAATCCGAACTGGAGATTAAACCGTCCAGGTATCGAGGATAAAAGCGTTGTCTTTGCGGTGCATCAAAATGATGTCTAATACATCAAGCGGATTAATCGGGCGAATGCCGGGAATCAGTGAGGGTTCGCCGTGTCCGTACAGGGCTTGCAGCGCAAAACGGCAGGCATAGACTTTACCCCCTTCTGCCATGAACTTGCTGAGCTGATCGTTGAAATTTTGGTGTCCGGGGAAAGCAGAATCGCCCAACTTCGGGAAGCCGCGCTGCACACCGAGGGTCACGCCCGGACCATAAAGCAGCACCGATGTTTCAAAGCCTTTTCGCAGCAGACGAGTTGCTTGCAGCAGATTCACGAACCCGATCGATCCTTCAAAGGCGACAGTGTGAAATGTTACCAGTGCTTTCTCACCCGGTTCTGCTTTGACATCAGGAAATACTTTCTCTTCATAATCGACAAAGAAATCACCAACTTGATGGGCGGGGGCTGTTACTTCAGGCATACCATTTTCCTTTGTGGATTGGTTTGTGAATTGGATCGACGTGTTGTCAGATTACGAGGTTGCTCACACAATATTTTGTATCTTTAATTACAGAGCGTCAAGATTTGGCGATAGGGTCAGGTGCGCGATCGAGGGTGGGGGAAGAATGCTGCGATCGGGGGTTAGAACCTGTTTAAATCGATAGGTCATTGAGATTGTGCGATTAAAACGAACTCTGTCTCCCCTCTACGAACCCAACAAAAACTCATTCACCACGCTCCAATCCTGCGCCACGACCACTCGTTTACGAGCCACCATATAGTCCGCTAAATACGTCGCATCTCGCGCAATTCCTGAAAATCGCCCAGAGCCCCAGGTATAAAGCCAGGGCAGCCCCAGAAAATACAGTCCCCAAACGCCAGTCACGCCGCGATCGTGTCCCGGATAGCCCTTTCCATCAAACACAGGCACTTCGATCCAGCTAAAGTCCGACTGATATCCTGTACACCAGATTATCGTGCGGATATTTTCTTGCTCGTAGTCGATCGCCAATGAATTCTCGATGGGTTCCCAAACCGGATGATAGGGAGGCTCGATCGGCGCATCGATTTGATTCTTTTCGATAAACGTATCAATTGTTTTTTTGATGCTTTCGGCGACGGCATCTGCCTGATCCAGATTGTGTTTCAGGTCGTTTTGAAACTGGAGCTGGGTTCCTTCAGCTGCTTTCAATTTACCGTGCAGTTTCATGCCTTCTCGCGCAAACTGGCGCAGGTCAATCTCGCGTCCGCCGTCTCTGCCTGTCACATAATGATTGGCTTTTGCCCGCACTTTCTCTTTTTGCGGATGCTGATCGATCGGCAAATCGTAATAACCCATTTGATCAAGCCAATCTACTACATCTTTGCCGCGATATCGACGAGGCGATCGAGGCGCACCGCCCACGCACAAATGCACCTGTCTCCCTGCAAGATGCAGATCCTCTGCAATTTGACAGCCCGATTGTCCAGTGCCCACCACCAGCACCGCTCCATCCGGCAAAGATTCGGAATTTCTGTACTCAGAAGAATGGATCTGATGCAGCGCAGGCAGACATTCGGCAAGACGCGGAATGCGAGGTACATGGTAGCCGCCGATCGCTACAACGACCTGATCTGCCGTAAAGTCTCCGATCGAAGTTGTGACTTCAAACTGTTGCGCTTCATTTCTGCAAAGTTTTAGCACTTCTACGCCTTCTTTGAGAGGTGGTTCAAATGAGGCGGCATAGCGTTCGATGTAGCACACAATTTCTTCTTTTTGCATGAAGCCCTGCGGGTCATTGCCGGGATAGGGAAAACCGGGAAGCTGGCACTGCCAGTTCGGAGTGACCAGGCAAAAACTGTCCCATCGCTTTTCGCGCCATGCGTAGCCAATCTGGTTTTTCTCAAAAACGATGTGGTCAATGCCGCGTTCTTTCAGGCAATAGCTCATCGACAGACCCGCCTGTCCGCCGCCGACAATAATAGCTGAGTAGTGATTGCTCATAGCTGCTGAGGTGAAATGGGTGATGGGGAAATGAATACAGCGTTTACAGTCTATTGATAAACAAAGGGATGGGAGGGCGAAGTTCCACACCGGGAAACCTCTGCATCCCATTTAAGTCCTTGAAGAAGTTGCTGTAGATAAACTTACTGTCAGCCTAGATTTTTTATCTATGAAGTCTTTGTATTCTCAGATACGAAATTCCCAAGTCTATTGATATTGGTAGGTGCAGCTCGACAAACTAAATCCAGCCCTGCTCGATCGCTTTATAAACTGCCTGATAACGAGTCTTGGCTTTGAGCTTGGTAAGAACGTTGTTGAGATGAAATTTGACGGTGCTTTCGCTAATAACAAGCTGATCGGCAATATCTCGATCGCGGTGCCCCTGAGTCAGGAGCCGTAGGATTTCCAGTTCTCGATCGGACAAGGCAACTGCTGGAATCCCCCAAGTCTGTCCCTGCATAACGGCTTCAACCGCCTGCCGAAACTGCTCTGGCTGAAGAGAAAAATCAACCCTTGCCCGGATGTCGGGGGGATGCGATCGCGATCCGCGGACCCAAATTACTTTTCGAGTGGGGGAAATTGCCTGAATCTCATCGGTGAGGAGTGGCGCGTCCTGATCATCGCACAGTGTTAAACCTGCGGTGGTTGCCAGATGGGTGAATGCCAGTTGCAGCACAGGCGACGTACACAGCACTTGCAGTTTCAGCTCCGAGCGCGCCTGAGCATAAGGAATATTTAACGTAATTTGGGTGGCACGCTGATCGGAGGTAGGCTGGGTTTGCAGAATACCGCCCAACCCGGTAACGAGGGGATGAATTTCGGCAAGGGCGATCGAAATCGAGATCTCAGGATCGGTGCCAGGGTCGGCGGGCACAGTAGGAATAGGAACAGGAATAGGAACGGTTGCTTCGCAGTTTCCTGAAGGGGTAATCGCTTCCAGGGCAACGGTGGTGTCACTGTAGATCAAACGAGCATAGGTACAGCCCAGATGGCTCAAAACCTCAGCCGTTTTTAACACTAGATAACTTCTGGAAGTGGATAGGGGCTGCTCGGTTCCCAGCAGCGTTAATCGGGAGTTTTTGAGGATTTCGGCTAGCTGATCAGACAGGGCAAGCGGACGCATCGGCTGAGCTGCTAACTGCCAGCGTTGCTTCTCCTTCTGGTACTGAATTGCAGTATCTAAGGCTATCGTCACGATCGTGCAGAGGGTTTGCAGCACTTCCAGAAATTCGGGTTCGAGTGGGTGATGACTGAACATTGCCAGCAC
>NZ_JACJOR010000103.1:0-7148 GCF_014695615.1 Leptolyngbya sp. FACHB-711 | reverse complement strand
CCAGTGAAGCTATTCTCTCAACCGTCTCTTAATAGATTAACAAAGAGATTATCCGTTTCCTAAACACCCTTTTGCTGATGCCGATCGCTGCGAGGCTGATGCAGTTTATGATTTAAGCCGCTCTTCAGGAAAGGCAAAACTCTGGTACAGGATCACTACCCCGTACCTCTCTGTCCTAACCTGAGTTTATCTTGATCTGAATTTGTCTTGACTTGAATTGTCCTAATTTTGTGCCCTCACTGGGAGAAGCAATATCAGGAGCCTTATTGATCATGAAACCTTTTGATCATGAAACCTTTTGACTATAAGTTAAAGCTGTGTAACTATCCCTGAACGTAATGATTTTTAGGGATTGTAGCCAGGACTACTTTCCGCTAAAACGCGTTCAGAAGATGGGCTGCGATTCGCTGAGCTGCTCCACTCGTTCCCATGCGCTGCTGCCCGTTTTGCTGAATCTGATACAGGCGATCGGGGTCATTGAGCAACGCCTTGACCGCAGATGGAACGAGGTGCGGCTGGTTGACCAGCGTAACCGAGCAGCCCAGCAATCGGGTTTGAGCTTCGGCAAAGGCAGGTGTGAACTGGGGTCCCTTTCCGGGCAGCGTAATCACGGGTTTACCCAAGCCTGCAAGCTGTTCAGTTCCCGTTCCTGCCATTGCGATGCCTAAATCTGCCTGATGCAGGCAGTTGTTAAACGCAGGGGTTAGCACCAGCCGCGCATTGGTTTGTCCATAAGATTCATCTGTTTGCTGCCGCCAGCCCTGGACGCGGAGCGTTTGCTGAAACTGGGTCAGATCTAGCCCCGGAGCGATCGCCGCCACAAATAGCAGGGATCGATCGGGCATCATCTTTTGCAGGGCAGTCGCAGACTCCACAATCAGATTCCAGTTGTCATACGCTTCAGGAATCCGTGAGCCGGGCAGCAGGGCAACGGTCATCGGCGGCGGCTCCATCGACGGCTCCATTGACGGCAGAAAGGAATCACCGCTCGGCTCCAGGCCATCCATCATTGGATTGCCCATATCGAAGGCGCGAATCTGCCATTGCTGCAAAAAGTTCGTCGTGATTCGATCGCGGGGAAACACAGCCCGACAGCGCGGACGGCTCATCAGCCATCGTTCCCAGGGCAAGTACACCGACCCCGACCAGCTTTCGAGCTGCTCAAACCACGATCGCCGGGGCAGCAACCCATGTTCATCCCGCAAATAGTATTCAGATTTCGCCGTGCCCACGAAAGCATAGGGCGCACCACTCCACCAGGCAAACAAGAGGGGCACAATGTCTCCTACTGCCAGAATGACGCCGCCCTGTTTTGCCCACGATCGCACGGTCTGAAGTTGAGTGCGGGTGAGCTGTACCAGTCCGCCTCGTAAATCCCTTACGAGCTGCCGCCCATCCATGTAGACAAATCCGCCTGAGGGCATCGGCTTCACGGCTCCCACAATCGGAATGCCCTGCTGCTGGTAGGCTCGTCCTGCTCCGACGATCGGCAGTGCGGCTATTTCGATCGCGGTGCACTGCTGCTGGAGTGCTTGCACAATTCGCAGCGCGATCGTGTCTTCCCCGTGTCCGTTACTAATACAAAGGAGACGCATGGCAAAGAAGGCGCAGGGTTAAAAGAATTTGCTGAATCAGGTGAACCCAGCCTAAAGCTCACTCACCTGGACGGCATCAAATTCGGCAATCAGATCGTCTACAAGCCGCATTACCTCATAAAGAAAAAGGTATTTATCTGAATTGCCATAGCGGTTGCGGTAGATGACCGTTTCCAGGTCGCGCACCCCCGAAGTAAAGCGGTTTTTGACCCAGGAGAGCGTCGCTGCGGGAACTTGTAATTCCGAGTTTCGTACCAGTTTCTCACAAATTGAGATTGCATCAGATTGCCGGATGAGTCTCACAAATCGCATCTGTACGCCCATCCCTGTGGGTAGCTCAACGCTATGATCGGGATGCAAAATGGTTTCTGGCTCCTGAAGCTTTTGTCTCAAAATCTGAAGTACATAAACTTCCTCAGATACATAGGCTCCTGCTCGCGACGGGAGAACTGGCTGTAGGCTATCAGTAAAGCGGCAGTTGAGATCTTGAATGGCTGCTTCGGTGTGAATCAACCGGGAGCTTAGCTCGTTGATAGTCTCGTTTAAGGATTGTTCCGGGAACTGGCTGAGCTGGTGTTTCAGTGCTTCAAGCTCTTCGCCGATCGCCGCTGGCGCAAAATGCTGCGAAAAATAGTTCAAATGTGCCTGAAGCTGGTGCAAATACTGCTCAATGTGCTGCACCCGATCGAGCAACTGCGGCAGTTCATCCAGCCTTTGCTGAAGGGTCTCGTAGTCCGATCGCAAACTGGAGACATCCTGCCGTAAACTGTTGACTTCGCCTGTCTCCAGCGCAATCAGACGATTCTGAGTTTTCGCGTAGGATTCTGCCATTGCCCGCCGCATCCGCATCAAAATTGCTTCCTGACCCGGCACGGTTGGGGCTGCTCCTGCAAGGCGATTAACAAATGCCGTTTGGTCAGCGCAGGCCTGCTCAAGGCGGTTGATCCGAAGCTGACTTTGTGTCCTGGAGACTTCAATCTGGCGACGATGCCGACTGTTTAAACCCACTGCAATCACAAGGGGCAGCATTCCCAGCACTGCCGGAATCACTGCTTGAGTAAATAGCGCAATCAGCAAACAGACCACCGAGATTGCGATTGCCAGGATTTCTACCGACCCTGTCCAGTCCTTTGACACATTCCTCACCCTGATGCAACTTAATACTAGATAGAACCTAAGCCGAAATGCGGGTTCTATCAAGCTAATCAGAAACTTTCTTCTAAGAATAATGCAGCGGAACAGTCAATCGCAGGCGATTTGGGGCTGCTATTCGTAATTCCCGAGGTTCTGATATCGGTATTGGGTGTAAGCATTAAATAGGACACCCACCAGGCTACAAACAGTACCAATCAATACAACACCCTGGACTTGGCTGCCGCTTCCAAAAATACTCAAAAAGTAGGCAATTTGAGCAATTGCGAACTGGCTTAACGACTCCTGCTGGGGCAAGTATGCCCACCCGCGTGCGATCGCAAACAGAACGATTGTAAGAACAACAGGCGCGATAAAGCTAAAGATTGCAGTAAGCACCAAGGAGCGAAAAAGATGAGTGATGTTAGTCATAGCGGCAGAAGGGGTGGCGGACAACGGGAAGGTTCTGCATTCAATGTTCAATTTCTTAAGTTCTAAGATAGTCGCCGATCGCCGATGTTCCGAGCACCTGTCAGAAATCTTAAATGGTTATTAAGAAACGCTGTCCACACAGACATAGGTTATGTTTAAGATGACAATTTTTTACAGTCTGTTTTTTTATAGTCTGTAAGAATTAGCTCGATCGGTGGCTCTGTACAGGAATTAAGAAGATTGACTCAAACGGGACAAACAACAGATCTGGGACGATGGCTCCAACGTCTGCTGGCTGCAACCCTCTTGGGCGGGCAGGTGGTGGTTCATTTGCTGAAAGGCAAAGTCCAGCGGCGTAATACGATCGATCAAATGGTGGCAGTCGGTCCGGCTTCGGTACTGGTCGCGCTGCTGACGGCGGCCTTTGTCGGTATGGTGTTTACGATTCAGGTATCTCGCGAGTTTATTCGCTTTGGGGCAGGGTCGGCGATCGGAGGCGTGTTGGCGATCGCGCTGGCGCGAGAACTGGCTCCGGTACTGACTGCTGTGATTCTGGCGGGTCGGGTGGGGTCTGCCTTTGCGGCTGAAATTGGCGCAATGCAGGTAACAGAGCAAATCGACGCGCTGTATATGCTCAAAACTGACCCGATCGACTATCTGGTGATTCCCAGAGTCGTCGCCTGCTGCCTGATGCTGCCAATCCTCACCATTCTTTCGTTTATGACAGGTCTGATTGGCGGATTGCTGGTTGCTGATACGCTTTACAACATCTCGAACGAAGTTTTTCTCAACTCGGTGCGCGACTTTTTGACCCCATGGGATCTGGTGAGCGGCATGATCAAAGGCGGCGTCTTTGGTTCGCTGATTGCCGTGATTGGCTCAAGCTGGGGACTCACGACTTCGGGCGGCGCAAAGGGGGTAGGGCAATCGACCACAACGGCAGTCGTCACGGCACTGCTCACGATCTTTATTACAAACTTTTTCCTTTCCTGGCTGATGTTTCAGGGTCCGGGTAGCGAGCTGTTTAATCTATAACGGTTTAATTTGTAGCGGTTAATTTACAACGGTTCAATTTGTAAGGTTAATCGGTGGAGTTGCTGAGGCGGTGACAAGCGGTTTTCCTCTGGGGGCATCAGGCTGAGCAGGTAAAACCACATTCAGCGTCGCAGATTAAGCCTGTCCCTTAAAATAGAAAAGGCTTTGTTTAACGTTTGAGGGATGCGATCGCCATGACTACCTCACCCACCGCTTCGACTCCACCTGCTGCCACTGAGACAGTTCAGCTTGAACCCAGCTACGCAATTCCGATCGTGCTGGTGCTGGCGGCGATTCCCCTCTGGTTTGTTAATTCCTGGGTGAGTGGGACGATCGCCCTTTTGGGTTTGTTTCTTCTCATTCAGGCAGCAACATTGCGGCTGCGATTTACGCCCGTCGCCCTGGAGGTGTATCGAGGAGAAAAGATGATTCGCTGCTTTCCCTATCAGGAATGGCAAAACTGGCGCATTTTCTGGGTTAACGTTCCGATTTTGCTGTACTTCAAGGAAGTGAAGAGCATTCACTTTTTGCCTGTGCTGTTTGATGCGAAACTGCTGCGAATTTGCCTGGAGCAACGCTGTCCCCGCATTGATTCAGTGAGCGATCGATAATTTTGTACAGCCTTCAGGCTGTGATTCATTAAACTGCGAATTAAGCATTATGAATTCTGATTCGTCTTTTCCTTCAGACTCAACTGGAAGACCTCCCATTCCTCTCAATCTCGGCTCTAGCAGCGTTCCTCCCAGCGCGGCAGCGTCTTCGGCATCTGCGGCAGAAGTAAACGACTTGGAGCGGCGGGTCGCGGATCTGCGCCAGCAAGAGAAAAAGCTTCAGCAGGAAATTGCATCGCTGCAAACTTCCTATAATGCAATGCTGCAACGGCAAGTCACCGAAGCTCAAACAGCGATCGGGCGACTGGTAAAGGAAAGCTTGGGCGATCTGGAACAGCGCAAACAGGCACTTCAGCTATCGATTGAGCAGCTAGAGCGGCGGCAGGAGCGGATTAAAAATGAGATGAGAACTACCTTTGCCGGAGCGTCGCAGGATTTAGCCATTCGTGTGCAGGGCTTCAAAGATTATCTGGTGGGCAGTTTGCAAGATCTGGCAGCCGCCGCCGAGCAGCTTCAGCTCACGCCGCCGATCGAGGAAATCCAGCAGCGTCCGGTAGCCGCTAAAGCCCCAACCAGTGCCCCAGCAGGCGGACAACCGCCGCAGCCCGAAGCTGCAACGCCTCAGTTCGCCGAGAAGAAGTTTCAGGACGAAACAAAAATCATTCGCAAACTGCTGGATCAGTATCGCACCATGCCCGATTACTATGGTCCTCCCTGGCAGTTGCGCCGCACCTTTGAGCCGATTCACGCCGAGCGAGTGGCAAACTGGTTCTTTACGCAGGGTGGGCGGGGCGCAATTCGATCGATGGGGTCACGCCTGCAAAACATTCTGATTGCCTCAGCCGTGATCTCGATTCTGAACGAGCTATACGGAGAGCGGCTGCGCCCGCTAATTCTGGGCAATTCTCCTGAACGGCTGGGGGAGTGGCGGCGCGGCTTGCAGGACTGTCTCGGCATTTCTCGCGGCGATTTTGGCACAGAGGAAGGCATTGTGCTGTTTGAAGCTCCCGAACCGCTTGTGCAGCGAGCCGATCGGCTGGTGAAGCAAAAGCAACTGCCGCTGATTCTGGTCGATGAGTCCGAAGAAATGATCAGCCTATCGCTGCTGCAGTTTCCGCTGTGGCTTGCCTTTGCACCCGACCCCATGAATCCGGTGATGTATTAAGAGTTCGTTCAGTCGGTGAAGGGTTGATTCTGTTTTTGCTGCCCATTCCCGAACAAGCGGTTGAGGACGATCGTCTGAGCCGCTGGCATTTGTCCGTATGAAAATCCATAGGGCAGATCGGGCGGAAGCTGGGTAGTCAGGGATTCCAGTGCGTAGGGACTGCCATACACCACCAGGGCAAACAAGCCCAACGAAGCAGAATCCTCACGAATTAAGCGGCTCACCAACTCCTGTACGGTCTGAGTCAGTCCTGCACTGCCGCGAAATGGATTACCCCGAATAAAAAGCTGAAGCAGCGTAGGGGGAGGATTGGTCTCAGCCGTCAGCAAGCCGATCGTATTTCGATCGAGCACTTGTAATGAGCAGCCCAACTCGGCAGGAAGGGTGACTGCTGGGGCCGATCGCGCTAGAAAACCACAATTTAAGGCATCATCTACCAGAATCAGATTGCGTGGTGCAAGACGATCGGCAAGGGCTGCGATCAGGCGCTGGCTCAAGAACTGCTCTAGCCTGTCCCCGTTAGAGCGATAGATTTGCGTCGAGTGCTGCAAAATCACATTGGCAGTTTCGATCGCTTCGGGCTGAGCAAGTTGGGTGAGATCGATCGGGGGCGGCGTGTGTCTTTCCCAGTCATGGGTGCTACTGCCCGTAATTGGCATATCGCTGACCTTCTGTTTTGCTTTCCAGATGCGATCGAGCGATGCTTGGATTTGCGTTAGCGGAATTCGTCCGGTTTCAACGGCTTCACAAATCGCGTCGATCGCTCCTTCCGGATCCGCAGGCATTAGCACGATATCTGCCCCTGCTTCGACTGCCATGACTGGGGCTGCGGTTGCCCCATAGCGGTCGAGAATCGCGCCCATAATCAGGGCATCGGTGACAATCAGCCCGTCAAAGTTCATTTGTTGGCGCAGCAGCCCCGTGAGGATTGATCGCGACAGGGTTGCTGGATGGATGGGATCGAGGGCAGGCAGACGAATATGAGCCGTCATTATTGCATCGACTTGAGCCCCGATCGACTGCTGAAACGGCGGCAGTTCAATTTGCTGTAAGCGGGTTAAATCGTGATCGATCACGGGCAGTTCCAGATGGGAATCGATCGCTGTATCGCCATGCCCCGGAAAGTGCTTCGCCGTGGTTAAAATCGAAACCGACTGCGCCCCCTGGAAGAATGCCGCC
>NZ_JACJOR010000102.1:0-1530 GCF_014695615.1 Leptolyngbya sp. FACHB-711 | reverse complement strand
CGTTTGCATCTCACCAAACCATTCCTGGCGCGATCGTTCCCAGGTATAAAACATATGTCCGCCCTCATAATGTTTCAGCCTCAAATTAGGGCGAATTTCGGGGTTGAGCTTCATCAAATCTGCGAGATGATTGGAAGCAAAATAAGGCGTAACCAAATCAAAGAGTCCGTGAGTAATATACACCTGCATATAAGGGTTGAGCGTCATTCCAACTCGCAAATCATCGACTGCACCAATAAAGCCCTGCTTGAGTTGCCCGTTCATGTCAAACTTCCAGGCTTTGAAGGTTTCGTAGTTCAGCAGGTTATAAATCAAATCCGTTTCAACGCCGAGCGTATCGCGCAGATGGCTGTTGATTGCACCCGTAAAGAGGCGATCGAGTCCATCCAGCGTGGGGTCAGTGCCTTCAAAGTTTGGGCGATCGGGAAAGGGATCGATCGCCGTAATCGAAGCATCGTATAAGCCCACAATCCGCTGTCGATCGCGCAGCAGTTCTCGCGAAAACACATCGATCCCAATGCGTCCTGCCTGCCGTTCCACAATAGACTGGGGTAAGCCAATCAGCTTTGCCATCTGCTCATAGGCTGCCTGTCGCTCTTCTAACGCCATTGCATCGCCCATCACCAAAAGGGGAATCAGCGTCTTGCGGGCAAATTCTTCGGCTGCGGTCAGGTGTGCCTGCATATTGCCCGGTTGCCCTGCCCACTCAGCGCGATCGTGGTGTGCTGCCGATGCTGCAAACGAAGGCAATACCGTTGTCCAGGAGGTGAGGTTGTAATCGCTGCCGTAGAGCAAACTAAACTCTAGCGCAGGCGAAATTAGAATTGCTCCCGATAGCCCCACCCCAAATTCCTGCTGAAGCATCCGCGCCAGTTTTGCTACCCGAAATCCGCCATAGCTTTCCCCAGCAATGAAAATCGGCGAGAGCCAGCGGTTTTGTCGCGATAGAAATCGTTGAATAAACTCTCCCAGTGCTTTCAGATCACGATCGACCTCCCAAAATTCGGTTTCCTTCGGTTCCTTCGAGGATTCACTGTCTTTGGTAGCTGATTTCTCGTCTGGCTTCGCGTCTGCGTCTGCGTCTGCTTTGTCAGATGAATTTGCCTGAGAGCTGCGGCTGAACCCAGTGCCGATCGGATCAATAAACACCAGATCAGTAAAAGGAAGCCAGCTTTCCTGGTTATCGATCAATCGAACGGGCGGTTTAGGCAGTGCGCCATTTTCGCCAAAATAGATCCGCTTCGGACCGAGTGCGCCCATGTGCAAATAAGCAGATGCCGCTCCGGGTCCCCCATTAAATACAAAAGTGAGTGGTCGCGAGGAAGCAGCTTCTGCTTTCGCCAGATACGCGACGTGAAACATATCGGCGATCGGCTTGTCCTTATCAAACAGCGTTTGCCAGCCCGCAGATGCAGTGTAGGAAATCTGGCGATCAAGCAGAGACAAGGTATGTTCAGTAACGCTAGTTTTGCGGGTCGAATTTGGCGTATCGGACATAAGGCGTAGACAAACGGTAATAGGGAAAGTGAT
>NZ_JACJOR010000101.1:0-4012 GCF_014695615.1 Leptolyngbya sp. FACHB-711 | reverse complement strand
ATAAAACTAGCTGAAAGTCTATTGTATTATTTCTAATATTAGAAATAAAATTTTTCTAGAAATATTCTCAAGCAGTCTCTTTTTGTGAACGATTTTAGTAATCAATCTCAGCCAGCAATTTCAGCTATCCGTAGATGCTCGATCGGTAATCAAAAACTAGTCGTTCATAACACTCCTGTCTCTATTTTGGCAACAAGGGGGGCTGGCTTAACCTCCTTCCCCAGGGGGATCACAGATGCACCCAAAGAGCGATTAACTATAGATGAACAATATCATCAGATGAATCTCGTAATCGATTCTAGTGATCGTCTGATTGATTCGATCGCTTTATGAAAATTGCAATTCATCCCTGAACATAAGCAAAATCAATAATGCTGGCATCGCTGAAAACATTGGTGAGCGCGATCGTTGATTATGCTGGGCTTTTTCCGCCAGCGAAACTTGATCTGCGATCGTCAATGCAACGCTACGCTCAAAGTGCTGCTACCCCCGATCGCTGGATGCTGTCTCGTTTTGTGCTGCCTGCTGCCCGCCTGGAAGAACTTTATGCGATCGTTCCCGAATTGCCCCTATCCCAGTGGTCGCTCAGCCTGGTGGTCAAGAATCTCGAAGAAGTGGAGCAGGCTTTTGCGCTGCAAACCGATCGGCTCACCCTAAAAAACGCTTCCCCTTCCGTCAAAATTGCCGCCCTCGAATTCACTCCGCGATCGCCCAGCGAAATTTCTGCCCTGATCAATCAACTGCCGCCAGACCTCGACGCATTTTTTGAGATTCCGCTTGATTCGTCTTTCACAGACTCGATCGCTGTTCTGCAAGGAACTGCTGCATCCGCTAAAGTTCGCACTGGAGGCCTGACAGAAGCCGCTTTTCCGATCAGTAAACAGCTTGCCGGGTGGATTTGTGCCTGTGCCCAAGCCAACGTTCCTTTCAAAGCGACGGCGGGACTGCATCATCCTTTTCCTGGCACGTACCGTCTAACCTACGAACCCGATAGCCCGACTGCCCGAATGCACGGATTTGTGAATGTCGCAGTTGCCGCTGCCTTTGCCTACAGCCAGGCGATCGATCAAGAGGAGGTCATTCAACTATTAGAAATCAATTCCTTTTCAGATGCTCTTTCAGACACTCTTCAATTTGAAAATGATAAATTGATTTGGAACAATGATCGAGAGAAACGTCAGCTTGATTTAAGCGAAATTCAAAAGTCAAGACAACGCTTCTTCCGTTCCTTTGGTTCCTGCTCATTCCAAGAACCGATCAACGACTTGAAAAAGCTAAATTTAATCATCTCCTAACTTCTCTTTTGTTACCTAACTTTCTACCCATCTTCCTCACAAATTCTCCCCAAGCAATCACAGCAAAGAAGCTCTTAATCGATTTCAGCTCTCAATTCATTCCGGCTCTCAATTCCCTCTAAAATAAACAGTCGAATTTACTTCTTATTCCCCATCTCTCCATTTCTACCTTCGATCGCTATGACCTTCTCATTGAAACAAACTCACTTAAACGAAACTCACGATCCGTCCTTAAAAAGCTGGGTTGAATCTGCCAATTCCTCAGACAGCGACTTTCCGATTCAAAACTTACCGTTTGGCGTGTTTCATAAAGGTGGAAATGGAGAATCTGCCCGAATTGGAATTGCGATCGGCGATCGAATTTTAGACCTCACAAATTGTATTAAGCTGGGGCTGTTTGATCATTTACCGGAACCGCTTAAAGATGCCTGTACTGCAACTCGATTGAATTCGCTCATGGCATTAGGTTCCGAGCCTGTTTCGCTGCTGCGATCGGCTGTCAGTCAACTGCTGCGCCTTGATGCTGAGCAATTTCCGCCAGAAGCCGATGTTTTGGTAGCAATGACCGATGCCGAACTGCGGCTGCCTGCGGAAATTGGCGACTATACCGACTTTTACGCCTCGATTTTCCATGCGACCAACGTGGGCAAGCTGTTTCGTCCCGATAATCCGCTGCTGCCCAACTATAAATATGTGCCGATCGCCTATCATGGTCGAGCGTCTTCGATCGTGCCGAGTGGAATGTCAATTCGTCGTCCTCAGGGTCAGCGAAAACCGCCGGATGCGTCTATCCCAGAATTTGCCCCTGCGCGAATGCTGGACTATGAACTAGAAGTCGGCTGTTTTGTGGGAACCGGAAATGCGATCGGGCAGCCGATTGCGATCGATCAGGCAGAACAACACATTTTTGGACTCTGCTTAGTGAACGACTGGTCAGCGCGAGACCTGCAAGCTTGGGAATATCAGCCGCTTGGCCCCTTTCTTGCCAAAAACTTTGCCACCACAATTTCCCCCTGGATTGTGACGCTCGAAGCCCTTGCCCCGTTTCGTTGTCCTGCGTTTCAGCGATCGAACGACGACCCCCAGCCCTTGCCCTATTTGCACTCAGAAACCGACCAGCGATCGGGCGGCTTTGAAATCACGCTCGAAGTCTGGCTCCGCACCGAGCAAATGCAATCAGACGGTGTTGCTCCGGTTCGCCTCAGCCAGGGATCGTTTAGCCAGATGTACTGGACGATCGCCCAAATGCTGACCCATCACGCTAGCAACGGCTGCAATTTGCGATCGGGAGATTTGCTGGCAAGCGGAACCGTTTCCAATGCCAATCCGGGTTCTCAGGGCTGTTTACTGGAGCTAACCCAGCGCGGCACCCAGTTAATTACACTCCCTGCCGGAGAAACCCGCGCTTTTCTGGCAGACGGAGACGAAATTATCCTGCGCGGATTTTGTCAGCGGGAAGGTTACACCAGAATTGGCTTTGGTGAATGTCGGGCGATCGTTCAGCCCTCTGCTTGATCTGAATCCGTCTTTTCTGGGGCAGCCAGTTGTTTTTCTAAGCTAAGCAGTTCTTGCTTGCGATCAATTCCCCAGCGATAGCCGCTCAAACCGCCGCCTTTCTGGATCACCCGATGACAGGGAATCACCAGCGCGATCGGATTGCTGGCACAAGCTCGCGCCACTGCCCGGACGGATTTAGGCTGTCCGATTTGCTGGGCAATATCGCTGTAGCTGGCGGTCGTTCCGAGGGGAATGGCTCTCAGTGCCTCCCATACTCGGATTTGAAAGGCAGTCGCCTGAACATCGATCGGCAAGGCAGGCAAAGCTTGAACCCCGCCCAGATAATCCAGCAAATGCTGCACCCACTGCTGAAGCTCAGGATCGTCGGGCTGGAGCTGAGCCGCTTTAAATTCCTGCTGGAGTTCCTGTTCCAGTTCCAGCGCAGTTTCACCCAGCCGCACACTGCAAAGTCCCTGCTGCGTTGCCGCCACTAGCAGCCAGCCAAAGGACGGTTGCTTCGTAGTTCCCCAAGGGGGTAATTGCATGATGGCATAGCGAATCTGTTTCCCCTCGCCAGCGCGTTGATAAGTTGCAGGAGTCATGCCGAGCTGTTTGGGGGCTTTTTCGTACAGGCGGCTACTTGCGCCATATCCGGTTTCATAAAGGGCATCGGCGATCGTTTCTCCCTGGCGAAGGTGCTGTTTTAATCGTTCTATCCGCAGCGCATCCGCATATTGAAACGGAGTGACGCCAACGATTTGCTTGAAAGTGCGTTGTAAGTGAGTTGGACTCATGGCGGTCGTGTGACCTAATTCTGCAAGGGTGGGAATGGAGTCAACCTGAGTTTCGAGATAGCGGCAGACGGCTAAAACTTTTGCCACATTCGCATCGGGAGCAATCGCTTCCTGAGGAACACAGCGTTTACAGGGTCGATAACCTGCTGCTTCTGCCGCTGCTGCCGAGTCAAAAAAGCAGACCCGATCGCGCTGAGGCTTCCGGCTGGAACAGGTCGGACGACAGTAAATTCCGGTGGAGCTGACTCCATAAAAAACAAGCCCTTCAAACGCCGGATCTCGCTGCAAAACTGCCTGCCAAAGGATTTCTTCTGAGAGAATCGATCGCTGCATCATTGCTCAATGTTTAACTACAGCCTTGTTCAGGCGATTGAAGTACAAGAAATGGGGTTCAGGGGCTGTGCCCCTGCGTGGGGGGGAAGCCCC
>NZ_JACJOR010000100.1:0-7443 GCF_014695615.1 Leptolyngbya sp. FACHB-711 | reverse complement strand
ATCGGGCGGATCGGGAAAGGAAAAGAGTTCGATCGCATCGCTTTCGCCGACTTTCAGATCAAGCTTGTAGGAATTGCGGGCGGCGCGGTAGGTTTCCTGAATAATTGGAAAGCCGAGAATTTGCGTATAGAAATGTTTGGAACGATCGTAGTTTGAGCAAATAATGGCAACGTGGTGAAAGCCTTTAGTTTGCATGATTGGGTTTGCTGTATTGCATTGATTATCCCTGATACTGCACCCGATAAATGCGTCCGTTTGCTTCATCGGTAAACAGCAGACTGCCATCCGCTACCACCAGCACTCCTACCGGACGACCCCAGGTAGCGGGAACGGTCGGCTGAGTCAGAAACCCGGTGACGAAATCTTCGTAGTATCCTGCCGGACGGTTTGTTCTGGCATCAAACGGGACAAAGACAATTTTGTAGCCTGTGCCCTGGTTGCGGTTCCAGGAGCCGCGAAATGCGACAAATGCACCGTTTTGGTAGCGATTGGGGAAGGTGTCACCGTCATAGATTTGCAGTCCCAGCGCGGCAGAATGCGCCTGAAACAGAACATCGGGCGTTTTGGTGCTGCCGATCAGGTCGGGTTTGGCGGGGCGATCGTTCACCAGTCGGCGCGGGTCGAGCTTATTAGGGGCAAGATAGGAATAGGGCCAGCCGTAAAAATCGCCTACTTCCAGGTGGGTCAAGTAGTCGGGCACAAGGTCATCGCCCAGTCCGTCGCGTTCGTTGACCGTGGTGTAAAGTTCGCCTGTGGTGGGATGAAAGTCGAGTCCAACTGGGTTTCGCAGTCCTGAAGCAAAGGTCTGGCGATCGGAGCCGTCAAGATTCATGATCTGTACTGAGGCGCGAGGTAAAGGCTCTTCGTCTACGTTAGTCCCAGAGCCGATCGACACAAAGAGCTTATTACCATCGGGCGAAGCGACAACATTACGCGTCCAGTGGTTGTTATAGCCATCCGCAGGTAAATCGGCGATTTTTTGTCCCTGACCGTTGAGCGCAGTTTGTCCTTGCTGGTATGGAAAGCGCAGCACGGCATCGGTATTGCCCAGAAAGAAATAGCCGTTGGCGAATGCCATACCCAGAGCTTGATTTAGCCCATTCTCTGCCGTGGCAAAGATTTGATTGACTTCAGCCGCGCCGTCTCCGTTCCGATCGCTGAGTCGGCGAATTCGATTTTGCCGCGTTTCAGTCACCAGGACATCCCCTTCGGGGGTAAGTGCCAGCCAGCGGGGGCGATCGAGTCCTTCGGCATAAACGTTTACCGTAAAGCCTTCTGGCACGTTCAATACCGGATTTTGCGGAATCGGAATCACCTGCGGCGGATTCGAGGCACTGTCAGTTTGAAAGGGTTGGGGCAGATCTTCAACCTGGATGTTGATTTGCTGCGGATTGAGCGATCGGGTTTGGATCAGGTTTTTGGGGCTAGAAGATTGCGCCTGAGGCTGGGTTTGAGCAACGGTTTCGGGCTGCGGTGAACTGGGTTGAGCAGATTGATTTTGCTCGATCGCAGAATCAGTGCTGCAAGCCGCCAGGGTCAGGAGAAATAGGGAACTAACCAGCGAAAGAAAGCGCATTAAACCAGATCAAACAGGACTACCTGATCGTGGTAGCAAATGTGTGAAACGATCGCCCTCTGTCGGAAAGCGTGTTGTTGGTATTGCAGTTGCCTTGTACCGATTAAGGTAATCGGATCTTCGTAGTGAAAGAAGCGACAAGCTAACAAAAAGGGCGGACAAGTTGCCCACCCCAGAGTTTTATTCCATATTCAGCAAATCAACAGCAAATCGAATTTAGGCGGCAACGGGCTGAGTGGTTGATTCTCCAGCAGAATTGAATTCTGTCGGGTTTTCTGCCAATTCACTGGGTACACCGTCTCTTGCCATTGAAGGCAGTTGTCCGCCTTTTTGCAGCAGGTTGGTTGCCATCGCAATCATCGCATTGACTTTGCGGGTGCGCCATTCGGTGATCAGGGCTTCTGCTTTAGCATAGCCGAGCCGACGCTGCATGGCTTCGCGGAGATAGGCGGCGTGTCCTTCTTCGTCTTTGGCAATGCTGATCATGCCTTTTTTCAGGTTGAGGCTGATTGGATCATCGGGCAGGGCGTTTGCCATGCGAACAAAATCTTTGCAGGCATCAAGTTCCAGGATGTAGGTGCTGCCCATAAACAGGAGCCAATCGATGCGATCGGGCGCGAACATCGTCTTGACATCGTATCCTTCGTAGTACGCCTCAAAAAAGGGACTGCGGCGACGCTCATCGGGCTTTCCGTCATCAGGTTTCTGAGGCAAGCTTTTGAAGTCAATGACTTGTTTGTTGAGCTGCTTCAAGGCGTGGGCAAAAATCTGTCCGTGGCGACCTTCGTCTTGAGCGTGTTTTGCCAGCCGTTCGGATAACCATTCATCGCCTTCGGCGGCGGCGCGTTTGCTCAGTGCCTCCAGAAAGGGAACCGAACCGGATTCAGCAAGCTGAAACCCTGCTAGCAAGTTAGGCCGCGATTTGGGGTCACGGATGTTGGCGGCGGTGATATACGCGACTGCACCTGAACCCACCAGATGCAGCACTTGAGTCAAGAGATTCATAAGGGGTGAGGAGATTTACTGGGTGGTTTGCTGATTATTGTACTCAGGTTATTGCTTTTTGGTGTGTAACTTTAACAGCTGTATGTACATTGCCGCGTGGCGTAAAGTCTCCTTCGATCGTAACTTCGAGTGGATCGCAGGCAGACACAAAATCATCCAAGATCTGATTCACCGATTCCTCATGCGAGATGTAACGATCGCGGTAACTGTTGATATACAGCTTAATTGCCTTTAGCTCGACGACTTTTTGATCTGGAACGTATGTGACGCGAATGGTGGCAAAGTCAGGATAGCCGGAGAAAGGACATTTGCAGGTAAATTCAGGCAGCGTAATGTCGATCGTGTAGCGGCGTCCGGGGCGTGGGTTGGGGAAGGTAATCAGTTCGCCTTCAGCGATCAGGCGTTCGCCGTACTTCAGTTCGGGCTGGGCTTGATTCTGGGCTTCGGATTGGATTGAGGAAGTCATGGAATTTGAGCTAAAGAAATTGAGCTAAAACGGACAACTTAACTATTTTATCGGCATGGGTGAGCCGCTGGGTGGTGGATAATAGAGAGGGGCAGGTGTTGTTGTAAATGGGTTTTGCGGATGTCTGATGCTCAGTCTGGTGCTCAATTTTCGTCGGAGCCAATTCGACTCTCCCAGGGAGGGAACGGCTTTGCCTCGCCTGAATCGCCTGAGTTTTGGGAGAATTGCTATCAGGAGGGGACTGCGCGATGGGATTTGGGTCATCCTGCGCCACCATTTGCCAGTTTGTTGGATTCAGAGAATGCACCTTTGCCGGGACGAATTGCGGTCTTGGGGGCAGGACGGGGACAGGATGCCTTGCTGTTTGCCGAGCGCGGGTTTGAGGTGGTCGGGTTTGATTTTGCACCGTCAGCGGTGAATGATGCAAATGAGCTGGCTCAAGCCAGAGGATACCAGGCTCAGTTTTTGCAGCGAGACATTTTTAAGCTGTCGCCCGAATTTGACAGAAGTTTTGATTATGTGCTGGAACACACCTGCTTTTGCGCGATCGATCCGACCCAGCGAGAGGCGTACGTTCAGGTGGTCAAAGCTTTGCTGCGTCCGGCAGGGGCATTAATCGCACTCTTTTGGGCACACGATCGCTCTGGTGGTCCACCGTTTGGGACGAGCCTGGAGGAAATTCGATCGCGGTTTATGCCGACGTTTGAAATTGTTTCGATCGATCGTCCCAAAAATTCGATCGAGAGACGGCGGAATGAAGAATATTTAATTGTGCTGCGGAAACCTTCGGTCTCATAGGATAGTTTCAGCATCCTAGAAAAATTTTCTTACCCAGAGGTTCCACCACGAGTTGAATATAAACTCATAAACTTGGGGCAACGCTTCATGACAATTTTGGATGCGATCGCCGAGTTGCAGTGCGAGGTAGACGCGAATCGCAGTCGCATCAAAAGTCGATAAAGTCAAAAGCCAATAAAATCAAAAGCTAATAAAATCGACATGCAACAGAGCTTATGCTAGCTCCAGCCCGATCTCAAATCGCCCTTCGTAGCCCTCACCGGATCGCGTTACGGGGAGGATAAGCTGTTCGCCACCCCTGCGAAAAATTCCGTCTCGATCGTTGCGAACCGATCGTGCTTCTCTTGTGGTGTATGGAGGCTGAGCGTAAACCTGATCTGTAACGGCATCCTCGAAGTAAAGCTGTGAGGTAAATTCATCAGCTGCTTGTGTGGGTGAGCTGGTGCGAATTTTGAAATGAATATGGGGAGTTCTACCGGGATACCAGCCGGGATAGATGGTGACAAACTGAGCGGTGCCGTTGCGATCGGTCATTTGATAGCCGCGCAGAAATTTTTGCCCCTGGGTGTCCTGCACGTCGGAATAGACGCCTTCTGCGTCACAGTGCCAAATATCGATTGTTGCGTTGCTTAACGGTTGACAGGCATTTCCGCTTAATTGGGAGACCTGAAAGACCAGACGAAGCGGCACTCCGGCTTTGATGGCGTTATCGGCAGGGTTCGATCGAATATCCGATCGGTTTAGCCGTTCATCAACAAAATAGGGTCCTTCGGTTTGCTGAGGTCTGACGATACAGCCAGGGGTAGATTGGGCAATTTGAGTGGTGGCTTGTTCGGGGATGGATGCTGAGCGGGTCGAACCTGGCGAAACCAGGGACTCAGTGGCATCCGAAGAGTCGCGAAAACAGCCGATCAGTGTTACAGCAGCAGTTCCACTCATCAAGCTGAGCATTCTGCGGCGATTAAGGCAAGAAAAGGAACGGGAGATTTTCATAGGAACGATTCAGACAGGAACGAAACAGGATCAAGGCGAGTTAACAGTGATAGATGGAGAAATTCCTCGATCGCTGCTATCTGCATCATAGACAAAATGCAACTCAGTAATCAGAGGCGTGGAGGCAGGCGACGATCGCGGAACAAAGTTAGCCATCGTGGAAAAGATTAGCCATGTAAACGCCTGTCACTCACAAATCCAATCAATTTCCTTGCCGATCGGAAAAACGAGTTCCCGTTTAATGCTCAAGTGCAAATTTCTATCGGTGAATTTTTCTGCCGCTGAAGGGCGATCGTCGTTTAAACCCGTTGCAAGCAGCCCTGAATCAAGCTCTGAATAAAAATCTCAGCAGATCGGTGCCAAAGATGGCAATTTGAACTAAGATTCATGGGCAATAACATCAAGATGTGCTGTAATTTATCAAACGTTGCGATTGCTATCGATGAAACCCCGATCGAATCAAAGTTCTACAGCTCAAAATCCTGCTGCTCCAGCGCAGTCCGCTAGCTATTCACCTTCGGTTCCGATTCCGATTTACCGAGAGCTAGCCGTCGAGCTGGATGCCACCAGAGCATTACTAGAAACCGTTCATACTGAGAATCAGCAGCTTAAGCAGCAAAACCAGCAGCTTCGTCAGGAGATCGATCGCCTGGTGCAGTCTGCCTTAAATTTGCGCTCTTACAGCGAGTCGAGTGCGCCAATTGCAGAATCAATTTCTGCGCCTGATCCAGCTCCGGTCGCGGCTCCTGCTGCGCCGACTTCTGCGGCTGAGTTTGAATCTGTCGCGGCTCAGCTTCGCGGAAATTCCACCTCTGAACCACCGGTTGCCTCGACCCAGGTTGCTGATTTGCCACAGTCGCTTAGTTCAGGCACCAAGCCGAAGGGAGTGGGAGGACTCTGGCTGACGCTGACGGTGATTGCGATCGTCTTTAGCGCGTTTGGAGCCGGATTCTTTATGGTTAAACCCCTGCTGCAAAATCGTTAAGTTTTTGGTCATTGGTCATTCGTTCTTGGTTATTCGTTCTTAGTCATCAGAGATTGGCGGTTGACGAATGATGCAGGACAAGTGACTGTCTGATCGGGCAGACTCCTCTAGGTTCTTCTCTGGCTCCCCTCCAATTTTTCCCTCAATTCCCCGTCACAAACTCTGGTAGAATGATGAGCTTGTGATCAATCAATTGCTGCGGGGACGGAAGACCTATGGCTCGAATGTACTATGATGCTGACGCAAATTTAGATATCTTAGCCGGAAAGACGATCGCCATTATTGGCTATGGCTCTCAGGGACATGCTCATGCGCTCAATCTCAAGGATAGCGGCATGAATGTGATCGTCGGACTCTATGCGGGGAGCAAGTCGGCAGCGAAAGCAGAAGCAGCAGGGCTAACGGTCAAATCTGTCGCAGATGCATCCGCCGCCGCCGATTTGATCATGATTTTGCTGCCGGACGAAGTGCAGCGCACGATTTACGAGAATGAGATTGCGCCCAATCTCAAAGCAGGTAAAATTCTGGCGTTTGCTCACGGATTTAATATTAACTTCGGACAAATTGTGCCGCCTGCGGACGTGGATGTGGTCATGGTTGCGCCGAAGGGACCAGGACATCTAGTACGGCGGACTTATGAGCAGGGCGAAGGCGTTCCCTGTCTGTTTGCAGTGTATCAGGATGCAACCGGGCAGGCACGCGATCGGGCAATGGCGTATGCGAAAGGGGTGGGCGGCACTCGCGCCGGAATTTTGGAAACGACGTTCCGCGAAGAAACCGAAACCGATTTGTTTGGCGAACAGGTGGTGCTGTGTGGCGGTTTGTCTGCACTGATCAAGGCAGGATTCGAGACGTTGGTGAATGCAGGCTATCAGCCGGAACTAGCTTATTTTGAGTGCCTCCACGAGGTGAAGCTGATTGTGGATCTGGTTGTGGAAGGTGGGCTGGCAAAAATGCGTGACAGCATCTCGAATACTGCTGAGTACGGCGACCTCACCCGTGGACCTCGCATCGTCACTGACGAAACTCGTGCCGAAATGCGGAAGATTCTCAGCGAAATTCAGACCGGACAGTTTGCCCGCGAATTTGTGCTGGAAAACCAGTCGGGTAAAGCAGGTTTTACCGCGATGCGCCGTCGCGAAGCTGAACACCCGATCGAGGAAGTCGGCAAGGATCTGCGAGCGATGTTTAGCTGGCTAAAGAAAGTTTAATTGCAGCTCAGCAAATCATTTAAGTTTATCGATTATCACAGGGCGGGTTTTATACCCGCTTTTTTCTTGCTGGTTTGACCGAAATGACTGAACCTATTTCCTTTTCCGGCTTCCATCAATCGAGAATTTTGAGATTAAAAGGAGAGCGTAAGGTTTCTCAGAAAATGGGTTGGCTTGGGGGGCAGTCCGGCGCACAATTAGGACTTTCCAAACTTCCTCTCAATGCTATTTTGATATTAGAAATAGAAAAGATAGCAAAAAAATGGAGTAGCCGTTTTGAGACTACTCACAAAGTTTTTCCCGAAATTCATTCTGTATCCAAAATATCACTTTTATTCCTGGCAGCCTAACTTGTAAGGTTATTTAAAGGTTGTATTGAGTTGGATATATTCTATTCTGTTATCTTCAC
>NZ_JACJOR010000010.1:0-2212 GCF_014695615.1 Leptolyngbya sp. FACHB-711 | reverse complement strand
CTCAGCTTCAGGGCTATTTGGAGGACTAGTTGCCTCAGCTAGCGGTCTAAAGAAACTGTAAAGAAACTGTGATGCTCTTTACGATGCATGACATTCTGTTTCGCTACAGTCTATTTATTGATGTCACTCACCCGATCGCTAGCCTGTAATAGAGGTAGCTGTTTAGCGTAGTATCCTGCTGATGGGTGCAATATTTGAGGCTGAATAGCTTGGTTCTCGTACTAACTGCTTGAGACGCTGAAAATGTCTAACTTTGACGAATTCGATCGCTTAAATCCCCACCCTAAACAGGGACAAAACCCTGAGCCACTGCCGTCTGTTATAAGCGATAACCTGACAAAGCGCGATCGATTTGAGCTGTTAAGTGCCTATCTGGACGGAGAAGTCACTGCTACAGAACGCCGTCAGATCGAAGCATGGCTGAAAACTGACTACAAAACACAGCAGTTGTACGCCCGCCTGCTGAAGCTGCGCCAGGGTCTACGCGCGCTGCCGATGCCCCCTTCCGAGCAGCCCGTAGAACAAGTCGTTCAGCAGGTTTCTGCGAAGCTGCACCGCACTCCGAAGCGGCTTATTTGGGGCGGACTGGCATTCGCCGCGCTGGTTGTGGGTTCTGTGGTCGGCACACTGCCCCGCGAGTTTGGCTCACCCCAGATGGCAAACGCCCCTCAAAATTCTGAGCGGGCAATTCCCCAAGATGGCTTGATGATCGCGCTCGATCGCCCGGTGATTGAAATCCCCAAAGCAGCCGTTTCTAGCCCTAATCCGGCAATGAAGCAAAGTACGCTGCAATAAACGGGCAGTGAATTAGGAACAGTGGTCGATCGAGTTTCGATGCCAGCTTCCTTCAGGTAAAATCACTCCTCCCAGACGTTCAGCCTGCTCCTGGGTCATCTCATAGACCCACGCCCAGCCCAACGGCTGCTGATGCAGGTCAAACGTCTGGATTTCTTTGCGCTGATATTCGTTTTGCTCGATCGGGCGATCGGGCATATAGTCTTCGAGTTGATCCAGCAAGTTCAGCACTTCTAGATCTTCAAAGGTAAACACATATCCCCGAACTGGATGATTGCCGGGAACGATCGCCGGATAGCCCATCGGCAAATCATAAAGCTGAGCGTAGACGATCGCTTCCTGCATTGCCGTGAGATAGGCAGCACAGTAGCGATCGAAGTATTGTTCTCCCGGCTTCAGGCTTCCGTACACAAAGACTTGCAGCATTGTCTTGGATCGTTAGCTTGTGCTGCTATTTTAATAGTTTGCTATTTGCTGCTGGATCGCAGCCCCTATTTTGCTGTCAAAGTCTAGGGGCATTGATGGTTGTGACGATAGGATATGAACGCTCCCTAGGCCTTGCCAAATACGCTTGAAAAGCCGCAGTATCTTCTCGATGAGTCAGGAAAATAACGCCTCAACTCCTGGTATGACATTGCCGCATAATCCACTGAACTCATCACAGCACCTCCCCAGTTGGAGCCACTTCGAACTCAACTTCCTCGTTTTGCCCTGCTAAAACATACAGATTTTGGGTTCAATCGTCGATACAAACAAGACGAATGGGTTAAAGCATCGAGTAGGTCAAATAGTAGCTAATTCGATACAAGCATCCCAACTGTACAGTCGTTGGCATTCCACTCTTTAAGGAAGATTTCTTTAGTATAGCTAGCTCTATTTGTCCGCTCGAATGCTATAAACCACTTGTGGTTAACTGTTTTATGTCTCGTCCTTCACTTTGAGGGGCAAATCATCGCCCTGAATTGCCTTATCAATCGATCGCCCACAGGCAAGCACTTCCTTAAATGCGAGTTCATCCTTAAAAGACTCGGTGATAGATTAGAGCCAGTTATTCGATTAAAGTTATTCGCTTAAGAAGTTGCAGCCTGTTTCTGCAACTCAGCGATCGCCCTTTCTACTGCTGCAAGCCGTTCTTCTAAAGAAATAGGTAACTCACCACCGGAATTTAAGGATTAACTATTTATTCAGCATCTTGTATCAGCCGCTTGTAAAGGAATACCGCGAATTGAGAGATCCAGTAGCGCGATCGGGTGAAACAACGACATCGTTTTACCCTGTAATTCCAAATGTTTTAGGATTTGTAGCGAGCAGCCCGGATTAGAAGAAGCGATCAGACTGGCTCCCGTGTTGAGAAGATTTCGCACCTTTTGCTGACCCAGTTCTTCCGCCACTTCTGGCTGGAGCATATTGTAAACGC
>NZ_JACJOR010000001.1:0-1646 GCF_014695615.1 Leptolyngbya sp. FACHB-711 | reverse complement strand
AGTCCCGGTTCAATCTATTCAGTCTTTGTTATCAACATTTGTAGCATTCTCAATTCGCCTCATCATCCTGTGATTCAAACCTGTTATCCAGACCTGTTACTTAGAAGGTAAACCTAAACGTTACTCTATCGGCTACTCTATCGACTACTGCGGGTCAAGTTAAGTTTCTCTTGTTCTGTTTTAGATTCTTTTAAGATTTTGAAATAGACGTTTACACTGTTTACACTTCAGTTTAGGCAACCTTCGCCTGATAATCAACCTGTTCATTAAAAAATCGAGTGCTGTCGCTTAAGGCAGTAACTTTACCCCGTTTGCATACAGCACTCAAATGTTTTGCCTGCGTTTAATCCTGAGCGTTATCCTGCGGTCGGCGGCAGAATGATTCTCTTCGCCAGCCCCAGCTGCTTCAGACTCACGATCGCCCACCAGGTCATATCAATTTCCCACCATTTCCAGCCTGCCTTGGCGACATTGGGATAGGCATGATGGTTGTTGTGCCAGCCTTCCCCGTAGGTAAGAATCGCTGCCCACCACAGATTTCGCGAGTTATCATCTACCTTATGGCTGCGGTAACCCGTGATGTGACTTGCAGAATTAATCAACCAGGTGCTGTGCCAGAGGATCACCGATCGGAAGAAAAGTCCGTAAATCACAAACGACCAGCCCCCAAACAGGTACAGCACAATTCCAAGCGGAACTTGCAGCAGCAGGTAATTGCGATCGAGCCAGCGATAAAACGGATCTTTTGCTAAATCCGGTGCGAATTTGCGGTTGGATTCGTACTCAAAAAATTCTGGACGTTTGCGAAATAGCCAACCCATGTGACTCCACCAAAAACCCCGTTTTGCAGAGTAGGGATCTTTGTCAATGTCTTCAGTGTAGGTGTGATGCCGACGATGCCCCGCAACCCAAAAGATCGGACCACCCTGTAGTGCCAAAGCCCCCAAAAGGGCGATCGCATATTCCAATCCCTTCGGAACCTGAAAGCTGCGATGCGTCAGTAAGCGATGATATCCCAGACAAATGCCAATACTGCCAAACAACCAGTGCAGAAAGAGGGCAACTCCCAGAGCTGACCAGGAGAAAAACCAGGGGGCTAATAAAGCCAGACCATGAATTGCCGCAAAAAATGCAATGCTCGTCCAATTGAGCATAAGTGACTGATCGTTCTTTTGATCAGCATTAGAAATATTGAAAGTCATGAAAATCCTATTACTACTCTGTCTAGTTCATCGATTACGCTTTTAGCTGACTTAGGGATTGTGCTACTAAAGCTCATCTAGAAATTGAGGCGATTGCACTGCTAAAGCAAGAGCGATTAAAGCAAGAACAATTACTCTGTTATTTGTCATCAGGGACACACCCAGAAGTTGATTAATTCACTGGGCGGATCACTGGCCACATCACTAAGCAGATCACTGGGCTGACTACAGAGAAGACGATCGACCCAGAAAAGACGATCGACTCTCAATCAGCAATCATTAATCAGCAATCATTAATTAATAATGTAGCCTCTCTGGTGCCGAGCGAGTACGCTCCTAAGACAGAGAAACATTGAGAGGATTAGAAGGTGTACTGGGATACATGTCCTTCGGGATCGTCGCTCCACGCAAGCAGGCTCGATTCAGCTTAGCCGATGCCAGGCT